>JAGCJE010000242.1 GCA_017648225.1 Kiritimatiellia bacterium
GCCACGTTGATGAGAATCATCGTAAGCGAATGGCCCTGAGCCTTGAGCGCGTCGGTATACTTCGACGGCATCCACTTTTTACCGCCCGCGACAAATTTCCGTATCCGCTTGAAAAGTTCGACCGCCTTTTCGGCCCACGCCTTGTCACCGCTCGCAAGCGCGTACTCCGCGTACGCGATCGCCGCGAAACACTCGGAGAAAACGTAGCGGCGCTTTCTCAAACCGACTCCGTCTTCCGTAATCTCGAAAAACGCGCGGCCGTCCTGATCGAAGCAGTATTTCTCGAGAAATTCGCAGCAGCTCAACGAGGCGGCGAGCCACTTTTTATCTTTCTTTACGTGATTATAGGCGTAAGCGCACATCCAGCCGAAACGGCCCTGAAACCAGACGCTCTTCGTCGTATCCATTAAAGAGCCGTCTCGATCAAGACACGTATAAACTCCGCCATGTTTCTTATCTAGACCGTATTTCAGCCAAAACGGCATAATATTCTCGATAAGCTCCTGCTTGTAAAGTTTATTCCATTTCTGCCAATATGCGCTTTTCATTTCTGTATCCTTTTTTGCTATCAGTCGCTAGTCGTTAGTTGTTAGTCATTAGTCGTTAGTCGCTAGTCGTTAGTTAAACTACTAACCACTAATCACTAACAACCAACAACTAACAACTAACTACTAACCCCTAACTACTAATCACTAACTACTAACCCCTGACTACTTATACCCGATCTTTTTAAGACGGCTGACGATCCCGGCCTTCTGCTCCTTCGTAAGGGGCTTCAACGGGACGCGGACCGTACCGAGATCGACGCCGTGAACGGCGCACATCGCCTTACCCGCGGCGACGCCCCCGAACTCAACGAGGATATCAACGATATCGCACACCTTCTTCATAAGTTTCTGGGAAGTTTTGAGATCGCCTTTCTTTACAGCGTCCCAAATCTTGTAGTAGATACCGGCCGAATAGTTGTACGTGGAGCCTATGGCTGATTCAGCTCCGAGCGCGACCGCACCGGCAAACCATTCGTCGATACCCCACGTGATATCATATTTACCTCCGCAGGCCTTAAGGCAGCGCTGATACATATAGAGATCGGGATAGTTGAACTTGATGCCGGCGAGATTCTTGATCTTGCCGTCGGCCGCATTCAAGAAAGCCTCCATATCGAAAGTGACGCCGCTCATCGAAGTGTGGTAATAGTAGAACGGAATCTTATCGGCGTACTTGAGAGCCTCGTTAATGTAATCGATAAGCCCCTGAATCGAACCGGGACGGAAGAAACACGGCGGCACAATCGATGTGGCATCCATGCCGATCTCCTGGGCGTAGCGGGCGAGTTCCTGGGTATCTGGAAGCGACAGAGAACCAACATGGGCGATAAGATAGAGTTTTCCCTTCGCGGCTTTCGTCCAGGCCTCAAAGACTTTCTTACGCTCCTCGGTCGAGCAGTGAACGCCCTCTCCCGTCGTTCCACTCACATAGACGCCCGTAACATTCTGCTTGATAAGCATTTGAGCCTGCTTTGGGATGACGTCGTAATTAACGCTACCGTCATCATTAAACGCCGTATGAGCCGCTGCAATAAGGCCTTTGAGTTTTTTAACTTTCATTTTTTCTTTCCTTTATTAATTCACGTTAAGCCGAGAATCGGACGAAAGTACGACTTGCTTACGAGCTACATTATACCATAATATTTTCACCGCCAGCGTCGACAAACGGGCAGGTGACGAAATCAGACTCAGAGCAGGCCTTGACGGCTTTGGGGCAACGGGGGCTGAACGCGCAGCCGATCGGCCAGTCCGTAGGCGGGGGGACTGTCCCCTTTATATCGTAGAGATCCGTTCCCTTCGGCGCATCAAGACGCGGAACGGCCGCCGCAAGCCCCTGGGTATACGGGTGACGCGGCGAGCGCAGAACCTCTACGACATTTCCGGACTCGACGATTTCTCCCGCGTACATGACATTCACAAAATCCGAATACCTCGCGACAAGTCCGAGGTTGTGCGTAATGAGCAAAACCGCCGTGGAACGTTCACGTGAAACGTGGTCGACAAGATCGAGAACCTCCTTCTGGGTAATCACATCCAAAGCCGTCGTCGGCTCGTCCGCGACGATCAGATCGCTTTTCGCCGCCAACGCCATCGCTATCATCACGCGCTGCTGCTGACCTCCGGAAAGGTTGCACGGATATTTCTTCGCGGTCTCCAGAGGAAGCGACACGGCCTTTAACAATCCGGTGATTTCAGACTTGTCGTTTTTACCCAACGATTCCGCAATCTGAGCACCTACTTTCATTACAGGGTTCAGCGACTGCATCGGATTTTGAAAAATATACGAAATCTTAGGAGCGCCAGTAATCTTCCCTGAAATCTCGGCTCTGTCTACCAACCCGCCGAGGCTCAACGCCGTGAGGGATTTACCGCATCCAGATTCACCGACGATCGCGACACGCTGTCCTTTGGCGATTTTAAAGGAAACGTTTCTGACGGGAACGGACAGCCGCCCTTCGACTTTGAAGGCAATGCGGAGATTTTCTACTTCAAGCAACATTACCGGCGCTTCTTAAGAATCTTTTTGACGATGATATACATAACGACGACAAGCACGGCGCCGCCGAGTATCCACGGCCCGTACGCCGAGGCCCTATCGGCACCCTTAAGAACAAGCTCACGATAAGTGATGTCCCCAGCCGTCTTTGCCAAAGCATACCCCACAATCGCTAAAATCGCAGACCATATCCCGGCACCGAGCGAAGTAAATAGAGAAAAAGAACCGAGCGGCATTTTGGCGATTCCGGCAGGAATCGAAATAAGCTGGCGAATACCAGGAATCAAACGGCAGATAAAAGTAGTCGCAGCACCGTACTTGTTGAATACGGCGCACGATCTATCGAGGGCTTCCTTCTTGATGAAGAAGTATTTCCCGTACTTTTCAAGAAACGGCTTGCCGGCCCAAAGCGCAAGATAATAATTCACGTACGCTCCGAGAAGCGACCCTAACGTACCTACAATTACACTTAACACTACCCCGATCCAGGGCGAAAAAGGCCCCAACTCACCGCGTGCGGCGAGAAATCCGGCAGGAATCATAACCACCTCGCTGGGGAATGGAATAAAACTCGATTCAATCGCCATAAAAACGAAAATCAAAACGAAGCCCCATGTGGGAGCTACGGCAACGAATGAATCAATATTTGAAGCGATGGTCTCTAACATATCTGGAACTCCTTGAATTTCACCCTGTTATAAGGCCTTGGAACAGACTGAGTAATATCATCAGTGAAATTCTTTATCGTAATATCACCCAAGAGTCTGTCGTATTTCGAATACGAGCAGACAAGTTCCATGGCCAAAGCGTAATCGCTCGAACTTTTTATCTCCGGGATAAGCGCCGTCGGCCCCGGACAGTTGACAGGAGCAATAACGATACCGGTATTCTTCTCGCCTTTAAGCCGCGCGTTATCGGCGCGGTCGCGTCCTAAAATAACGCCCGTACCGTCCGGAAGGCGGAAACGCCGCCCAACGACGAGAAGTTCGACAAGGCGACGATTCGAAAGCGTTTCGTTGTCTTTAAGATCTTTAAGTTTTCTGCAAAAGCCCTCTTCAGTAAGCTTGCAGCCGCCGGCCGGCGAAGGATATTCCTTAATCCCGAACTCTTCGGCGAGAGCGATCTGGCGGTCGCGGGACCTGCCTTGGATATCAAGGAGAGCCTCACGGTTTAAGATTCCTTCGGTCTCGGGAATCGTCGGCTCCATAAGTTTCGCGGACAATGGCCTTATCAAACGCCCTTTCAATCCAGAATCGCGCTCGACGATTCCGAGAGACTGCTTATTCTGGCTCATCGGCCTCTGACCCATCACTTCCCCGGTTGCGACGAAATCGAACCCGCTCTCAACCATCAGCTCACCGGCCCTCTTTATCATCGTAGCGTGACAGTCAATGCAGGGATTCATCGCACCGCCGAATCCTCGTCGGGGATTTTCTACAAGAGCGATGATATCGTCTGTGAAATCAACGAGATTAAGCTTAACTCCAAGCGCATCGGCCGCCGCCTGAGCCGTATCGGAAGAGAAAAACGGGCTCGTGAAACACAAGGCCTCAACCTCCGCTCCGGCGCGTTCGAGAACGCGTATCGCGAGCTGACTGTCGAGCCCGCCGCTCATCAATGAAAAACCTCTCGCCTTCTTCATCCGAAAATCCTTTCGATCAGATTCGCCTTTCTTACCTTTATGCGGTTGCCGCTCGTCGGCGTTAAAACAAACTTCGACACCTTGCTGACGGGAAGTTTCAGCGGTACGTCGTGCTCCGCCAAATACCGCCCCCTGAACGACGCTCTCACCGAGTCGACACCGTCAACTGCAAAAACAGGCTCACCCTTTTCATAATCGACAGTAAAAACCGCTTTACGGTTGTTTCGCACGTCAAGCGTCAGGAGGAGTTTGCGTGGACGCGCGTCGAGCTCTGCAAAAACCTTCGCGATATAAACCTTCAGCATTCTGCATGAAGGATCGCCGGGGTCAATAACAACGCTCGCGCGCTCCATAAAAACTCTTACGCCTCTGGCCAGAGTTCATGCGCCATTTCGCGCAGTTTGTACTTCTGTATCTTCTGAGACGCCGTCATCGGGAAGATATCGAGGAAGTGAACATACTTCGGAATCTTGAACCAGCTGATCTTGTCTTTGCAAAAAACCTGAACGTCGTGTTCGGAGATTTCAGATCCGTCGGAGCGGATGATGAACGCAGCGGGCTGCTCGCCGTATTTCTTAGAGGGGCAGCCGACAACAGCGACATCGCGAACGCCGGGCATCGTGCCGAGGAAGTCCTCGACCTCCTTGGGCGAAATGTTCTCGCCGCCACGGATGATAAGGTCTTTAAGACGGCCCGTGATGAAATAGTAACCTTCCTCGTCCATGCGCCCGATATCGCCGGAATGGAGCCAGCCGTTGGCGTCGATACATTTCGCGGTCTGTTCGGGCATATTGTAATAGCCCTTCATGTTGTTAAAACCGCGGCAGCAGATTTCGCCGTCTTCGCCGATAGGAGCGATTTCGCCCGTTTCGGGGTTGATGATGGCGACCTCGATACCGGGAAGCGCCTGACCGATCGTCTGACACTTACGCTCGATTGAAGGCTCGAAATAACGCGTCATCGTCATAACGGGACCAGCCTCGGTAAGACCGTAGGGGTTCGTAATCTCCTTCATGAACATCTTGTCCTGAGCCTGCTGCATACGGTGTACGGGGCAGGCGGAGCCAGACATGATGCCTGTTCTGAGAGACGTGAAATCAAACTTGTCGAAAAGCGGATGGTCGAGCATAGCGATATACATCGTCGGAACGCCGTATGTCGCCGTGCACTTCTCCTTTTCAATCGACATCATAACCTGAACGGGATCGAACTTCTCGAGGAAGACCATGGTAGAGCCGTGATTCACACAGCTCATAACGCCAAGAACGCAACCGAAGCAGTGGAAGAGCGGAACGGGGATGCAGACGCGGTCGCGCGAAGAGAGATTCTGGCACGCACCGATCCAGAAGCCGTCGTTGGCGATATTGCGGTGGGTAAGCTGAACGCCCTTCGGAAATCCGGTCGTACCCGAAGTGTACTGCATATTAACGACGTCGTTCACATCGCACTCGGCCTGACGGGCGATATACTCCTCCTGGGTAATTTCACAGGCGAGCGACTTAACCTCGTTAAGAGAATACATTCCGCGGTGCTTCTCGCCGCCGAGGAAGAACACGCGCTTCAAATGAGGATACTTCTTGGATTTCAGTTCGCCGCGCGGACATTCCTTCAGTTCAGGAACGAGTTCGTTAATAACCTGAACGTAGTCGCAATCGCGGAAACCATTGATGACAAAAAGATTTTCGGCGTCGGACTGCGAAAGCGCAAAGTCCATTTCGTGATTCTTGTAGTTCGTGTTGAGCGGCAGAAGAATCGCGCCGATCTTGGCGGTCGCAAACATGAGTACGACCCAATGAGGAACATTCGTCGCCCAAAGAGCTACCTTTTCGCCGCGCTTGATCCCCAGCGCCATAAGCCCCTTCGCCAGAAGATCGACCTCTTCGCCGAATTCGAACCAGGTAAGACGGAAATCGCGGTCAGCGTAAACGACGGCATCGTTCTCGCCGCAGCGGGCAATCGTCTGGTCAAGAAGCTGACCTAAAGTATATTCACGGATAACGGGAAGATTGTGCCACGGCACGCCCGTAGAAACAGACTGCTTAAACGGCCCTTTAGACGGCGCTGTACCGTATGGATCGGTGAGCTTAAACTCTTTCATTGTCATTGCCTCTTAATGCTAAAAGTCATAAATATTTATATTTTACCATATTTCTGCCGCAGAGTGCTGAGAAAAAAAGAAAGACGGCTTTAAAAGCCGTCCTTCCTTTTCGCTTTATGAAGCTTAACGCGATTAGGCGCCGAGCTGCATGCGGCAGAAGCGCTTGATCGTGATAGGAGCTCCGACCGTCTTGGCGACGCCGTCGAGATACTTCTCAACGGTGACTTCGCCGTCAGCGACGTAATCCTGCTTCGTAACGCAGACCTGGGTGCAGTACTTCGCGGCCATGCCCTTCTTGATGCCGACGAGAGCCTGCTCGGGAGGAAGCTTACCCTTCTGCTCCTTGAGCGCATTGAGCTTGATTTCGAGCTCGGCGTCGATCTCGGCCTGGGGAACGTCCTCGGGATTGACGTACTTAGGAGCGTTAGCGGCGATCTGGAGACAGATCATGTGAGCCGCATCGGCGAGTTCGGCCGCATCGGCCTTCTCGCAAGCGAGCTCGACGAGAACGCCGATCTTGCCGCCCATGTGGATGTAGCCGGAAAGAACGCCGGCACCCTCGAGCGCGTAACGCTCGCTACGGCGGATCTTGACGTTCTCACCAGTCTTGGTAAGAAGCATCTTGTAGTCGTCGTTGAGCGTAGCTTCGATGTCCTTACCCTCGAGCGCGACCTTGGCGGCGTCGTCGACGAACTTGATGAACGCTTCGGTCTTGGCGACGAAGTCGGTCTCGCAGTTAACTTCGGCGAGAGCCATCGTCTTCTTGTCGGCGGCTTCGGCGAGGGCGATGATGCCCTGCTTGGACTCCTTGTCAACGCGCTTGGCGGCAACTGCGAGACCCTTCTCACGGAGATACTTGATAGCCTCTTCCATATTGCCGTTGGTGGCGGTGAGAGCTTCCTTGCAAGCGCCCATACCGGCAGCGGTCGCCTCGCGGAGTTCCTTGATTTCCTGAATGGTAATAGCCATTGTGAAAAACCTTTCGTTAGAAGTTGTTTATTAAATTACTCGGCGGCGGGAGCTTCGGCGGCAGGAGCCTCGGCGGCGCGGGCGGCGGCCTCGGCCTCGACGACGGCGGCCTGACGCTTCGCCTCGAGATCGGCCTTAGCCTTAGCCTCAGCCTCTTCCTTAGCCTTGCGGGCGGCGGCCTTCACGTTGACAGCAACGCCAGCCTTGCGGGGAGCGCGCTTGGCGCCTTCCTTCGCGCCACTCTTGGCCTTGCGCTCTGCGCGTGCAGCCTTCTCGGCCTCGTCGCGCTTGGCGCGATCGGCCTCACGCTTGCGGTTCTCTTCAGCGGCCTTGACGCTATACTCGTCGTTGGCGGTCTTGATAACCTTGGTAAGTCCGCCGAGAACGAGCTCGACGCCGCGAACGGAGTCGTCGTTGCCAGGGATGACGAAATCGATCGGCTCGGGGTCGGCGTTCGTGTCGACGATAGCGACGACGGGGATACCGAGACGGACGGCTTCCTTAACGGCGTTCTGCTCGCGGACGACGTCAACGATTACGACGGCACCGGGCTGCTCGGCCATATCGGCGATACCGGTCAAATTCTTCTCAAGCTTGTTGAGCTCGCGGCGGAGCATCGAAGCTTCCTGCTTGTGCTCGGAAAGCTCGCCGCCGTTAGCCTTGGCGGTAGCCTGGAGCTGACGCATACGCTTGACGGAAGAGCGGATCGTCTTGGCGTTGGTGAGCGTACCGCCGAGCCAGCGCTCGGTGATGTAGAACTGGCCGACGCTCGTCGCGCAGTCCTTGACGAGTTCGGAAACCTGCTTCTTCGTGGCGACGAAAAGGATGTTCTTACCGGCGAGAACGGTGTCGCGGAGGAACTGGGCGGCTTCGTCGAGAAGAGTGACGCTCTGGGTGAGGTCGATGATGTGGATACCGTTGCGCTTATCGAAGATATAACCTTTCATCTTCGGGTTCCAACGCTTCGTCTGGTGACCGAA
>JAGCJE010000243.1 GCA_017648225.1 Kiritimatiellia bacterium
CCGAACGCCCAGCTTAAGGCGCTTCAGGACGCGGGCGAATTTACGGCTCAGCTCGTTCTCCAGGAGGAGTATAAGAATTATCCGTTTGAAGCCGTCTGGGAAGAGTTCTGTAAGCGCATGGGCGTTCCCGCAGGTGAAGAGTGGTTTAAGCTCGTTCAGAAATACGAAAAGGACGTTCTTCTTAAGCGCTAAACTATGGGCAATTATCAAAATACACGCCACCACGCCAAGGGCCCCCGCGAAATGCTTACGGGGGGCGAGTGGATTTACGGGCGCAATCCCGTTGAAGAGGCGCTCGCGGCGGGTCGCCGCACAGCGAGCGAGATTATTCTCCCTCCCGCGTTCCCCGATGAGGACGATCAGCTCCAGCGAATCCGTGACGAAGCTAAAGCGCGTCGTCTCGTGATCCGCACGATGGAGCGCAATCAGCTCGATAAACTTACGCGCTTTGGGCATCATCAG
This sequence comes from Kiritimatiellia bacterium, assembly GCA_017648225.1. Taxonomy (GTDB): domain Bacteria; phylum Verrucomicrobiota; class Kiritimatiellia; order RFP12; family UBA1067; genus UBA1067. The sequence goes on from JAGCJE010000243.1 coordinate 463, forward strand.
GGAGTCGCCTTAAAAACAACTGGCTATCCTTATGTCGGTTTTGAGGAAATTCTCGCGGCGGTTGAAGCCGACGAGAACGCGACGGTAATCGTTCTCGATCACCTTGAAGATCCTCAGAACGTCGGTTCGATTTTGCGCACCGCGAGCGCCGTCGGCGTAACGGGCGTAATCATTCCCGAAGATAGAGCCTGCGGCATTACGCCCGCGGTAGCCCGCGCTTCCGCCGGCGGTACTGAATATGTTAAGGTCGCTCACGTTGTAAATCTCGTTCGCGCGATGCAGGATCTTAAGGACGCGGGCGTATGGTTTACGGGGCTTGACTGGGGCGAGGACGCGAAAACATATACCGATATAGATTTTCGCGGTCGAACCGGTCTCGTCGTCGGCGCCGAGGGCAACGGCATTTCGCGCCTTGTAAGAGAGAACTGCGATTTCATCGCCGAGCTCCCGATGCCGGGTGGATTTGAATCGCTTAACGCCGGTGTTGCTACGGCGATCACGCTTTACGAAGTTTTAAGACAGAGAGGTTAATAGAAATGGACAAAAAACTTTATATCAATCCCCCGCTCGTTAATCGCGCTTACGACTGGAAAAACGGTCCCCAGCCTAAAACGCGCAAGGAGCTCGACAAGTTCTTCAACTCGCCCGCTATCCGCAAGGTTAAGGCCGATATGTGCGAGATGGGTCGCCGCATTTACGCGCGCGGCTTCACCGACGGCAACGGCGGTAATCTCTCCGTCCGCGTCGGCGAGGATCTCGTTCTTTGCTCGCCCACCTTGTGCTGCAAGGGCTTTATGAAAGAAGAGGACATTTGCCTTGTCGATATGAATGCAGGTCAGCTTTGCGGCTACCGTCCGCGCACGAGCGAGGTTAAGGTTCATATCGCTATGATGAAGACCGCCGGTTGGGATGCCTGCGTCCATTGCCATCCTCCGCACTGCAACGCGTTTCTTTTCGCGGGGCAGGTTCCGCCGAACGGCATCAATCCCGAGGCCGACATTTTCTTCAATCAGATTCCTCTCGCTCCGTACGGAACGCCTGGAACGGACGAGGTTGCAGCTAACGTCGCTAAGATGTCCAAAAAGTCGAACGTGGTCTTTATGGAGAACCACGGTATCGTCTGCGGTGCGCGCGACATCGAAGAGGCTGAATGGTTCGCCGAAAACGCCGACTCCTACTGTCAGGTTCTTCTTCTTGCGAGCGGCCATGGCGCCAAGCTCAATCAGGTCGGGCCTAAGAGCGTCAAGGACTTCCTCGCGATCCGCAAGTCGCTCGGTCTTCCCGTCGACGAGAAGCAGAAGCTCTACAACACCCATCGCTTTAACGGCTATAAGATGGGCGTCTCGTCGAAATGAGATCGCTCGCTGAGAAATTCTGCCTTTTTGTGGCGACAGGTTTCGGGATCGGGCTTTTCGTCCCGTTCGCTCCCGGAACCTTCGGC
>JAGCJE010000244.1 GCA_017648225.1 Kiritimatiellia bacterium
GGCAACGCGCTTTATAAAGGCGTTTACGAGGGCGACGAGGATACGAGCCGCAAACCCGCGTACCATAACGGCACGGTCTGGGGTTGGCCTTTCGCGCTTTTTGCGGAGGCTCTCTGGATGACTAAGTCGACATCCGCAGAAGTCGCTCTGCAGCTTCTTGCGGGAGCCGTCGAGAATATCAACGCCGGGACTGTCGCCCACATGAGCGAGAACGCCGACGGCGACGCTCCCCACGCCCAGAAGGGCTGTACGGCCCAGGCCTGGAGCGTGAGCGAGCTTCTTCGCGTCTGGCTTAAGCTTGGTAAACGGTCGGTGAGCGGGGTTCTTGCCCGCGCTCACTGAGAATCAGGTTGACTATTTGCTTAAGAATGGAGTATACTGTAGAATTGTAATAATTATAATAAAATAGCAGAATCAAGGTAAATAAAAATGAAAATCGCAAAAGTAAACGGATTTGAGGTTAATAAGCAGGCTGTCGGATTTGAGCTCGACCGTCTCGTCAGATTTTACATGTCGCACGGTATGTCGATGCAGGAAATAAAGGATAATCTTCCCAAACTTCAGGAGAAGGCTCTTGATCAGGCTATCGGCGCGCGTCTTCTTCTTGAGCGCTCGCAGCAGCTTGACGTTCCCGTTTCTGCCGCCGACATTGATGCGGAAGTCGCAAAGGTTGTCGAGCAGGTCGGCGGAGAAGAGAATTTCAAGAAGGCCCTCGCCGCGCAGAATATTACGGAAGAGTCGTTCCGTAGCGAGCTTGAAAAGGGTGCGCGCGTCAATAAGCTCGTGGAGCAGGCCTGCACCGGCGTTGAAGAGCCCACGGAGCAGGAGGTTACAGATTTTTATGAAGCCCACAAGAGCGAGTATGTTACCGAACCTAAGGTTCTTTGCCAGCATATTCTCGTCAAGGTCGAGGATAATTCTTCTTCTGATGAAAAATCCGCAGCGTTTGAGAAGATTCTCGCCATTAAGGAGCGCATCGCCGCAGGCGGCAATTTCGCCGAGGAAGCCGAGAAGAATTCCGACTGCCCGTCCGGTCGCGAGGGCGGTTCGCTCGGTTGGTTCGGTCCCGGTATGATGGTTCCCGAATTCGACAAGGTCGCCTTCGAAATGAAGAAGGGCGAAGTCTCCGGCGTCGTCACGACACAGTTCGGCTATCACATCATCTATAAGGCCGATGAGCAGCCAGGCGGCCAGCAGACTCTTGTCGACGTTCACGATCAGATCAAGGATCTTCTCCGTCACGGCGCGCGCGGCAAGGCCGTCGACGCGTTTGTCGCGGAATTGCGCGAGAAGGCCGAAATCGAGTTTCTTGAAGTCGAATAGTTCAGAGTCGGCAGGGCGAGCGTCCCCGCGAGCCAGCAGTTAAGAGTTCAGAGTCATGGAAATAACGAGTCCCAGCAATCCGAAGCTCAAGTATGTTGTTAAGTTGAGGACGTGTTCGACGCGCGAAGAGTCCGGCGAGATGATCGTCGAAGGTTTCCGCGAGTGTCGGCGCGCCCTTGACAACGGCTATCGTCCTCGCGCGATTTTCCACTGTCCCGACTTTTATCTTAAAAACGAGAACGAGCCTGCGATTGTCGATGAATGCCGTGCGAAGGGAGCCGAGGTCTTCACATGCTCCAAACAGTGCTTTACCAAGATTGCATACAAGGAGCGACCCGACGGTCTTTTGATGGTCGGGCCGCATGTTACGGTTAAACTTTCCGATCTTAAGCTTCCCGAAAACGCTCTTGTCATCGTCACCGAGGCGATAGAAAAGCCGGGCAATCTCGGTACGATTCTCCGTTCCGCCGATGCCGCGAAGGTCGCGGCCGTGATCGTATGCAACAGGACGACCGACATCCATAATCCCAATGTCGTGAGAGCCTCTACCGGAACGATGTTTTCCGTCCCGATCGCCGAGGCGACAAGCGATGAGGCGCTTGAATTTCTCAAGTCGCGCGGCTTTAAAATTCTGGCGGCGACGCCTCACGCCGAAAAACTCCATTTCGAGGTCGATCTCACGGGCAATGTCGCCATTGCGCTCGGCGCCGAACAGTACGGCCTTACCGCAAAGTGGATGGACGGAGCGGAACTGCGGGTTCGAATCCCGATGCTGGGACTCGCCGATTCCCTCAATGTTTCCGCGGCGGCGACGATTCTCGTCTACGAGGCCGTGCGTCAGCGCATCGCCGCAGGAGTGGAGAGCGTTCCCGCGTTCGAGCCGTGGCACGGCGAAGGAATGAAGGATCACTGAGATTATGATTTTCGGCCTTGATAGATATTTCGCGTATCCGTCGGTACTTATAGCTGTTCTTTCCGTCCCCGTAGTCCTGTTCTGGTTTGCATTTCTGGTTGCGCGCCGCAGGAAGGCGCTTTTGAAAATCACCCCGGACGTTGCCCCGTCATTCACCCAACGGCTGCAGATGTACCTTACGGGAGTCGGGTTTGCGCTGATTCTCTGTGCCGCCGCCAGGCCCCGATGGGGGATAACGTCGGAGACTGTGTCCGTAACCGACAGGAACGTGGTTGTCGCCGTCGATGTTTCGCGCTCCATGCTTGCGCGCGATGTCCGTCCCAACAGACTCGAGCGCGCGAAATCCGACGTCGCCGATCTGATCGATTCGCTCGAAGGCGACAGATGCGCGCTTGTTGCATTCAGACGCACCGGAGTCGCGCTTTGCCCCCTTACGACGGATCAGGGCTTTTTAAGAAGCGCACTGGAGTCTGTTTCCGTAGATTCAGCTCCCAAAGGAGAGACCGATTTGGGAAGCGCGATCCGCGAATCGCTTCAGGTTATTTCGCAGATCGACGGCAAGAACGGTTCGAAGGCCGAACGAAGCGCGATTTTTCTCATTTCTGACGGCGGAGATCTGAGAGGAGGCGCTTTAAAAGAGGCTCAAAAAGCCAAGGAACGCGGTGTCCCGATTTTTACGATCGGCATCGGTAGCCCCGCGAAAAGCGTTCCGGTTCCCGACGAGAACGGCGGAGATATGATTTTTGAAGGTGAAGTCGTGATGACAAAACTTGATGAGGACGCGCTTAAAAAAATCGCCGAGACGTCCGGCGGCAGGTACGTTTCTCTCGCTACATCCGGAACCGCCAAAACCCCGTTCGGAGACCTTTGCAGGAAATTGCTCAGTCAGGTTGACGCGGAGAACAAGAAGGAAGAGATCGATGTGCTTCACGAGAAGTATGTCTGGTTTCTCATTCCGGGCCTCGCGTTTCTCTTCGCCGGGGCTATGCTTTCCAGGGGCAGGTTGAACAACAGAAAGAAAAAGTGATGAAGAAGATTTTTTTAATTTTGTCGGCTCTTCCTTTTTTTGCGCTTGCTTCGGGCGAGCGTTTTAAAATCATGAGCTACAATATCAGGCACGGCGAGACTTCCGACAAAGGTTTCGATCTCTCCCGGTGCGCGTCCGTGATCGGAGCGGAAAATCCCCGGTTCGTGGCGCTTCAAGAGGTCGACATGTATACTGAACGCGTCGGCAAAATCAATACATGCGAGACGATCGCGAAGATTTTAACTGAAAATCAACATTGCGCCACAAACTGGAATTTTTCGAGGGCGATAAAATTCGGCGGAGGAGATTACGGCGTCGCGTTGCTCTCGCGTGAAAAACCGTTGCGCGTCGACACGGTTAAACTTGGAGGCAACGAGCCTCGCGTACTGCTCATGTGCGAGTTCGACGACTGCTGGGTCGGCGTTACCCATCTGCCTTTGGGCTTCGTGGACGGAAGAATCATGAATTTAACTTCCCATAAACCATCGTTTCCGATTGATGATTCCGACGATGAAATCACAGCGGACAATGTCGCTTTGGCTAAAGAGAGGGCCGATCTCGCGCGCGAGTTCAATCGGATATCCTTCGATTATATGGCAAGCGTCATCAAGGTCGAGGTGCTGGCCAGAGCAAAGACGAAACCCGTTTTTCTTACCGGCGACTGGAACGCTTTGCCTCATTCCCGTTTTTTAACCAATGTCAGGAAATTCATGACCGTTCTTACTCCCGAGAATATTCCGACGTTTCACGGCGTGATCAAGAAGCTTCCGTTCACGGGAAAAGGCAAGTGCATCGATTATATAGCGGTGGACATCAATCATGCCGATTCGTATGAGATTCTTTCCTCTCGCGTAATTGACGAGCGCCTCGTTTCGGATCACGCGCCGGTAGTTCTCGAGGTTAATCCTGTTCGCGTAAAATAAGACCTTTCACCAGGGGGGCTAAAAAACATGAAAAAGTTTTCCGAAGGAATCGACAGAAGAGATTTCGTAAAGTTGGGAGCCTCTCTGATTACGGTCGGGGCCGCAGGCGGAGTTTTTTCCGCAACGGCGGGTTCTTCCGCTCCGGATTATGAAAAACTTCAGCAGGAGAACGATCTTGTTACAAGAAAGATATATCTTGAATATCTCAAGGACGGCGATACGCGTTCGCTGGCCGCGCTTAAAAGGCTGGATAAGGCCTTTGACAAGGTGTTGAGCGAGGTCCGCGCGACCGAAGTGACCGATCCGAATAAGCCTGCGGTCTGGTATCTTTACAACATGGGGATCGTCGTCAAGAGCGTCTCTAAAATTTTTGCGATTGATCTGGTGCATCCCCGCGCTCCGGAACTCGTGCCTTTTCTCGATTTTGCCCTCATTACCCATAATCACAGCGATCACTGGACAAGGCCTTTCTATAACGCCATGAACAAGGCCGGCAAGACGGTCGTTTCGAACTTTCTCGATAATTACGGAGTGAAGAACTGGATTATCAATGGCGGCTTCACCCGGGCCGAGAAAACTTTTACTTTCGGCGACATGTCCGTAAAAACGAGGCAGTGCGATCATAATAAATATCTCGTCAATTTTACGACTTTCTACGAAATCCACATAGGTGATTTTACTCTCTGCCACACGGGCGACTGTTCAAATCACGAAAAGCTGAAATTCTCGCGAAAACCCGATCTTTGGGTTGTCCACCCCTATTGCGGAATGGATACGGTAAAAGCTTCGGTCGAGGCGGTTCATCCGAAAAAGGTTCTCGTAGGGCATATCGAAGAGTTGACTCATCCTAAAAACATGTGGCGCTGGTCATACGGCGACGGCCTTAAGGTGAAATCAAATCTTGAATCCGCAGGGTTTGCTGCCGTATTCCCTCTTTGGGGAGACAGGGTAATGTGAGGTTTTCATGAACCTTGTTCTCAACAACTGTCTGATGATTCTTCCGGGACGTAAAAGCGCCGTAGGAGATATTGTCGTCACAAACGGAAAAATCGATAAGATTTTAATTTCACCCGAGGAGCGTGCGTCATCGCCGCGCGGGATTGATCTTTCAGGCGCGATTGTGATGCCGGGTATCGTTGACGCCCATTGCCATGCGCCGATGACCTTGCTCCGGGGCGTGGGCGGCGGACTTCCTCTTAAACGCTGGCTCGAGAAGGCGATTTTTCCGGTAGAAGCGAGGATGACCGACGAGGATGTCGCTGCGGGGATGACCTGGGGCGCGATGGAACTTTTGGCGGGCGGCGTCACCTGCGTCGCCGACATGTACGAGCATTCGCTTGCAGGCGCCGCCGCGCTCGCTGATACGGGGATTAAGGCCAATGTCTGCCGTCCTGGTCTTGCGTTCAGTGACGGGACTCCTAAGGGTCGATTAGAAGAGTGCATTGATTTCGTCAGGAATTTTAGAGACTCCAACGGCCGTCTTCTTGCGGACATCTGCATTCATTCCGAATATCTGACTAATGAGAAGTTCTGTCGTGCTCTAGCGGAGGCGAACCGCGAATTTACTCGCCCGCTCAATGTCCATGTATCGGAGACTAAGCGTGAACATGAGGAGTGCATCGCGCGTCACGGCAAGACGCCTATAGCCTATCTCGCAGAGACGGGCCTTCTCGATTACGGCGGATATGCCGCCCATTGCGTATGGTGCACGGATGACGACTTTAAGATTATGGCGGATAGAAACGTAAGTCTAGTACACAATCCGTCGAGCAACATGAAACTCGCGAGCGGCTTTGCGCGCGTCTGCCGCGCGGCGGAACTTGGCGTGAACGTTGCGCTCGGGACGGACGGTCCCGCGTCGAACGATAATCTCGATATGTTCGAGGAGATGCATTTAACTTCGCTCGTCCACAAGGGTGTTTTGTTGGATCCGACGGTCCTTTCACCCTGGGAGGTGATAGAGATGGCGACGGTGAACGGAGCTAAGGCTCTCGGCCGCTACGACACGGGCGAAATCGCCGTCGGCAAGGCGGCGGATTTCTGTGTGGTCGCGCTCGATAAGCCGCATTTGAATCCATGCGTCGATCCGGCCAATCTTATCGTCCACAGCGCCCACGCGAGCGATGTCGCAATGACGATAGTCGACGGCAGAATAGTTTATGAAAGATCGCCCGGACAGTCATGGATGGACATCAACCACGAAAGGGCGAAGTTCGATTTTGAAATGTCCTTGAGGAGGCTTAAGATAAAATGAAGGTTTTTGTCATTGCGATGAACAACGAGGCCGAGTGCATCGTTTCAAATCTTGAAAATGCAGTCGAGAGCACGCTTTTCGGCCGCCGCATCGTGCGCGGGATGCTGAACGGGGATGATGCGTTTGTCGTCGTCTCCGGCGTCGGCAAGTCTAACGCCGCGGCCGCGACCCAGCTTGCGATCCAGGAAACGGGAACGAAGAGGATTTTCAATCTTGGAGTTTCGGGAGGCCTTGATCCGGCGATGAAGGTCGGCGAGATTTACGAGGTAGCCGACGCGGTCCAGTACGATTTCGATCTCGTTCAGATAAACGGAACCGAGATGGGAACTCTGAACGAGCGCGACACGCCGTTTATCCCATGCAAGGCGGAAGGGCGCTTCGCCGCGAAGACGCTCGGCACGGGCGACAGATTCAACGACAGCGCGGACGACAGCGCGCTGCTTAAAAAGCTTGGAGCGTCGCTGCGCGATATGGAGGGCGCGGCGATCGCCCACGTGTGCGAGACGGCGGGCGTCGAGTTTGTTTCTTACAAGTGCATAAGCGATGTTGAAGGTTCTGGCTCGATGCCGGAACAGTATATGGAGAATTTAAAAAAGTGCCTTGAAATTCTTACCCGTTTCGCAAAAACGATTTAAGAGAAAAGAAAATAATTCTGTCAGATTTTTTATTATAGAATTCCTACAACAACAGTTAAGCACAACAAAACATAAGGAGAAACCTGATGAAAATCATTAAACTTATCGCATTGGCCGCTTTTGCTGTTGTTGCGGTCGGATCTGAAGCCGCCACCACCCGTACGACTTTCCGTGACTCGATGGGGCGCAAGACAGGATCTGTCGAAGATAACGGCAAAGGCAAGATTACATATCGCGATGCCATGGGCAGAAAGACCGGAAGTTCCGAAACGGACCGTTACGGTAAAACGACCTTTCGTGATGAAATGGGGCGTAGAACGGGCAGTATGCAAACCGATCGCTACGGAAAAACCACCTTCCGCGATGAAATGGGGCGTACAACAGGTTCCGCGACCACGGACCGTTACGGAAAGACGACTTATCGGGACGCGATGGGTAGAATAACAGGAACATCTACGACGGACCGTTACGGTAATACGACCTATCGCGATTCCATGGGGCGGATTAAAGGTACCAAGCGCTGATCAGGACCGATAGGCGAAAAAATGGTATAATAAGTTCATGATTGCCGAAATACAAAAGCTGAAAAAAGAACGCAATGCCGTTATTCTCGCCCATAATTACACGTTGGGCGAGGTTCAGGACGTTGCAGATTATACGGGCGACTCTCTAGAGCTCGCCCGCCGCGCCGTCCAGGTCGATGCAGACGTGATCGTTTTCTGCGGCGTTTATTTTATGGCCGAGACGGCAAAGATATTGAATCCGGCCAAGACGGTTCTTATCCCCGAGCCTTCAGCCGGCTGCCCGATGGCC
>JAGCJE010000245.1 GCA_017648225.1 Kiritimatiellia bacterium
GACGTTATGGGCGAGCCGCCGAAGGATTGGACGGCGTTTAAGGAGCGCAATCCCGTAGGCTCCTACCGCCGCGATTTTGAAGTCCCCGCGAAGTGGGACGGACAGGATATTTTTCTTAAATTCGACGCGGTCGATTCGTTTTTCTATCTTTGGGTTAACGGCGAGTACGTAGGCTTTTCGAAAGATTCGCGCAATCCCGCCGAGTTTAACGTCACGAGGTTCGTCAAGCCCGGAAAGAATATGGTTGCCCTCGAAGTCTACCGTTATTCTGATGCCGCATATCTTGAAGATCAGGATATGTTCCGCCTTTCCGGTATCGCGCGCTCCGTATGGCTTCTCGCCCGTCCGAAAACGCGTATTTGCGATTTCGTAGCGAAGTCGTACCCTGTCGATCCCGCTAATCTGAAGGGCGATTGGGTGATGAATGTGGAGAATACCGTGCAGACCCCCAAACGAGACGGCGCCAAGTTCCCCAAGCTCTCCATCCAGCTCTTTACTATGGACGGAAAGCTGGTGGCGAAGGCGCCGGAAGGCGAAATAACTCTTCGCGTACGCTCACCTAAGCTTTGGAGTGCCGAGGAGCCTAACTGCTATAAGCTCGTTCTGAACAACGGTAAGGAATTTGTTTCCGCGATCGTCGGATTTTTCGTCTCCGAAATCCGTGACGGACGATACTACTTCAACAATGAGAAAATCAAGCTTCGCGGCGTCAACCGTCATGAAACCGATCCGCTGTACGGACACTATGTGCCGCGTGAGCGTCAGCTTCAGGATATCAAGATGATGAAAGAGGCGAATATCAACCATATCCGCAACGCCCACTATCCGCAGGACGACTATTTTTACTATCTCTGCAACATCTACGGAATCTACGTCATGGACGAGGCGAACGTCGAGTCTCACGGCTACTACTACGGCGAAGCTTCGCTTTCCCACCGTCCCGAATGGGAGAAAGCTACCGTCGCGCGCAATATCGATATGGTTCGCCGCAACCGCAATCATCCATGCGTGACGATGTGGTCGCTCGGCAACGAGGCCGGTCCCGGCGAGAACTTCCTCGCCGCGGCCAAGGCGATTAAAAAGATCGACACATCGCGTCCCTTGCAGTACGAGCGCGACAATTCCGTCGTCGACATGGATTCCAACCAGTATCCCGGCGTCGACTGGGTCCGCTGGAAAGCCTCCCATCACGCGGCTAAAAAGCCGTTCTATATTTCCGAGTACGCCCACAACATGTGCAACGCGATGGGCAACCTTAAGGATTATCAGGACGCTATCGAATCGTCCGACGTTATTCTCGGTGCGGCGATCTGGGACTGGGTCGATCAGGGACTTTTGAAGGAGAATGCCGACGGTACGATGATCATGGCGTACGGCGGCGACTTCGGCGATAAGCCTAACGACGGTCAGTTCGTTTTCAACGGCGTTGTTCTCTCCGACCGCACGCCCGAGCCCGGCTACTGGGAGGTCAAGCACGTCTTCCAGCCGTTTGATTTCAAGTTCAGCGACGACGGAAAGAAGGTGACGGTAAAGAATCTCAATTACTTCCGCTCCGGTAAAGGATATTCGCTTACCGTTAAGGGACTTGAAGGCTTCAAGGTTCCTCTTCAGTTCGCGCCTCGCGGCGAGCAGACGATTGAACTTCCCGGCGGTGAAGTTTTCGAGACTACGGTCCAGGTTGTCCTTGACGGCGACGAGGGCCTTCTCAAGGCGGGTCACGTTGTGGCCGACGCCCAGTTCGTCAACAAGGCCGCTTTTGAAAACCGCGAAACGTTTATCGTAAAGGGCGAAGTCAAGAGTTTCGTCGAAGGCGATAACCTCGTATTCAAGGCGGGCGACGTCACGGTTAAGTTCTCCAGGTCTACCGGCGCACTCGTTTCGTACGAGGAAGGCGGCTTTGAGAGACTTCTCTCTCCGATGACGCTCGATGCGTACCGCGCTCCCAGCTCCAATGAAGTCGGTCTCGGCGTAAGATGGCTCGCTGCGGGCTTAAGAGAGTTCGTCCAGAAGGCGGTTTCGATTTCCGAAGTCACCGTTAACGCCGACGGATCCATGTCGTTCGTGCTTGTAGCCGATGTCCGCGGAAAGCAGAAGGAGCGTCTTATCGGTTACGGCGGCAATAACGGCAAGCCTTGCGAGATATTGCCCTCGGGCCCCGTCGCTCCGTTTGATCCTCATTTCTCAGTCGCTCAGAAGTGGACCGTTTTCGCCAACGGCGTGGTCGCGTGCCAGAGCGAAATCCGTCCGCGCGGCCGCGTCATTGAGCTTGCGCGTATCGGTTACCGCTTCTCGCTCAATAAGAGCCTCGATCAGGTTCAGTGGTTCGGCGCGGGCCCCTTCGAGAACTATCCCGACCGCAAGAGCGGCGCGTTCCTCGGCCGTTGGTCGTCGTCAGTCGAGGATTTTGTCGTTAACTACGGTAAGCCCCAGGATATGGGCAATATGGAAGATACATACGGCGTGATGCTCGGCAGGTCGAGGGGCATGATGGGCGCGTTCAGCGTCGTCACTCTCGGTAAACCGTTCGCGTTTTCGGCTCTTCCCTATTCGCCTACCGATCTTACGTACGCCATGCATCCGCAGACGCTCGCCGAGCCTACCAAGACCGAGCTCGGTATTTTCGCCGCGGTACGCGGCTTAGGCGGCGCGTCGTGCGGCCCGGGGCCGATGGGGCGCGACATCATCCGCAGCAACAGGCCTTACACGCTCGACTTCCTCATAAGCCCGCCTCAGACGCTCAAGAGCCTTCCCAAAATGGCCGCTCCCGAACTCCCGGCCGATGTCCGCACGGGTGAGGACATCATGCCCGTCGTCATCGCCTGCACTTCGGCCGAGCCGGGCGAGGGCAACGCCGAGAATATCGTCGACGGCGATGTGAACACGATCTGGCACAGCCAGTACGGAGTCACGTTGAC
>JAGCJE010000246.1 GCA_017648225.1 Kiritimatiellia bacterium
CCTCTCCTCCAGGGCGTCGCCAAGTCCGGTCGTCCCCTTATGATCATCGCCGAGGATGTCGAGGGCGAAGCTCTCGCGACTCTCGTCGTCAACAAGCTCCGCGGCACCTTCCAGGTCTGCGCCGTTAAGGCTCCTGGCTTCGGCGATCGCCGCAAAGCCATCCTCGAGGATATCGCCATCCTTACGGGCGGCAAACTCATCACTGAGGATATCGGCATCAAGCTCGAGTCCGTCACGATCGATATGCTCGGCCGCGCCAAGAAGGTCGTCGTCGACAAGGACAACACGACGATCGTCGAGGGTCTCGGCAAGGGCGCCGACATCAAGGCCCGCGTTGAGCTCATCAAGAAGCAGATTGAGGAGACTTCCTCCGACTACGATCGCGAGAAGCTCCAGGAGCGCCTCGCTAAGCTCTCCGGCGGTGTCGCGCTCATCAAGGTCGGTGCTGCTACCGAGGCCGCGATGAAGGAGAAGAAGGATCGCGTCGACGACGCTCTCCACGCTACCCGCGCTGCGGTTGAAGAGGGTATCGTTCCTGGCGGCGGCGTCGCTTACCTCCGCGCTCAGAAGGCCATCGAGGCTCTTAAGCTCGAAGGCGACGAGAAGGTCGGCGCGTCGATCATCTGCCGCGCCATCGAAGCTCCTCTCCGCAAGCTCGTAAACAACGCCGGTCAGGAAGCGGCTCTCGTCATCGCCAACGTCAAGAAGGCGACCGGTACGAACGGCTACAACGTCCGCACGGGCGAGTACTGCGACCTCCTCAAAGCTGGTGTCGTCGACCCCGCCAAGGTTACGCGCTCTGCTCTCCAGAACGCGGCTTCCATTGCGGGTCTCCTCCTCACGACCGACTGCATGGTCACCGATCTTCCCGAGAAGAAGGAAGGCTGCGGCTGCGGCGGTCACGGCGGCGCTCCCGACATGGGCGGCATGATGTAATATCTTAAACGTCATAAGCATGAAAAGAGTCATCGTCATTACGGCGATGGCTCTTTTTTGGCTTGAGTAATGAATGAATTTCGGCAACGGTTGCGGAATTTTGGTATAATACTCGCAACATTTGAATTTTAAAATTGAAGGAGAAGAAATGGAAGAACAGATAAAAGCGAAGCTTGACGAATTGCGCGTTGGCCTTCAGGCCGACGGCGGTGATCTCGAGCTTGTGAAAATTGAAGGCAAGACCGTCTATCTCAAGCTCGTCGGACATTGCGGCAGCTGCCCGTTCGCGATGATGACTCTCAAGCAGGGTATTGAAGTCGGTCTTAAAGAAATCGATCCTGAAATCACCGTAGAGCGTGTTTGAGATGAAGACTGTTAATGTTTCATTGGTAGGTGTCGGCGGCCAGGGTATCATTCTTACCGCGGATATTCTCGCGAAAACGGCCGCCATCGCCGGTATGGATGTCAAAAAGAGCGAGATTCACGGCATGGCGCAGCGCGGCGGCAGCGTCAGCAGCCAGGTTCGCTTCGGCGAGAGCGTCGCCTCTCCGATTATCCAGCAGGGTACGACCGACATTCTCGTCAGCTTCGATAAACTCGAGGCTCTCCGTTCGGCGTCTTTACTTGCCGAAGGCGGTCGCGCTATCGTAAACGATATGTATCTCGTTCCCGTTACGGTTTCGTCGGGACAGCAGGCTGATGTCGAAAATCTCGATGAGCGCGTCAAGGGCGCCATCGCGGATCTGAAGCTTCTTGACGCGATGAAAATCGCGACGGAGGAAGTCGGCAATCCGCGGACGATGAATATGGTTATCGCGGGCGCGCTTTCCGTGTACTGTCCGTTTGAAGAGGCTCAATGGTTTCAGGCCATGGAGGAACTTCTCTCCGGTCCGAAAGCCAAGCTTCTCGAAATCAACAAGAAGGCGTTCAGCCTCGGGCGCGCCGCGCTTTTGAAGTAAGAGCGCGCGATTTTTCGAATTCCTTAAGGCCCCGGTTGCGTAATCTGCAGGCGGGGCATTTTTTGCACCCTTCGCCGGGAATCCCGTTGTAGCATGTTACGGTCTCGTTTTTAACGAGGTCGAGAATTCCGAGCCTGTCGGCCATCTCCCATTCCTCGGCCTTCGTTTTACGCATGAACGGAGTTACGATCTTTACGGGCCAGTCTAGCGCGAGGCGCATGGATTTCTGCTGGGCCTTTATAAAGTCGTTGCGGCAGTCGGGATAGCCCGAGAAATCCGCTTCCGAAACTCCTGTGTATATTACCGCCGCGCCGAGGCTCTTCGCCCAGACCGCAGCGGCGAGAAGAAAGAACGCGTTTCGTCCTTCAACCACGGTAGTCGGGCATTTCGCATTCTTTTCGCG
>JAGCJE010000247.1 GCA_017648225.1 Kiritimatiellia bacterium
CGTGTGTCCCGCGTTCAACTTCATGCGCTCACCGATCTTTTCAAGAGGATCCGCCTTAACGATGCCGATTTTTACAGCGAGATTTCCGGCTATTTCATCTGCGGAAGGTACAACAGAATAAACGGTTTTAGTTCTACCGCCGATTATCTCGTGCTTGATCATCTCGGCCTTGCCGTCAGCGATGCGGCGCGAAGGCAAAGTCTTTAAGAACTCTACATCGACGATCACGCGGCGCGGCGGATGGAAAGCTCCAGCCATATTTTTTCCGCACTCGAGATCGCATGCCGTCTTTCCGCCGTAGGAGGCGTCGACCATCGAAAGAAGCGTCGTAGGAACATTTACCCAATCGATCCCTCGCATCCATGTCGCGGCTGCGAACCCTACGAGATCCCCTGTAACTCCTCCTCCGACTGCTGTAACCGTATCCTTTCGGCCTAAGCCCGCTTTGGCGAACGCGGCCCATATCTTACCAACGGTTTCTATGGTTTTATTTTCTTCACCAGAAGGAATCGTAAAAATCGCCCTCTCCGCAATCGCGGGATAAAGAGAGGCAACATTTGAATCAACGATAATATTCTTAAACTTCGACGGATCGAAAAGGCGGAATTCAACAGGAGAAGCATCGCATAAAATCGCATCGTACGCGACGAACGCGGCGAGCGCCTCGATGACGGGACGCGCTCTCAGAGCGATGCACGGATCGTGACGGCCGCGGACGGTCAGCTCCGCCAGCTCCATCGTTTTAAGGTCGACGCTTTTCTGGGACATGTAGATGGACGGTGTCGGCTTTAACGCGACACGGAATAGAAGTGGCATTCCGCTCGTCATCCCGCCCAACACGCCACCGTGACGGTTTGTCTCTGTTACGACTTTACCGTCCTCGATTTTAAACGCGTCGTTATTCTCGGAGCCCTTGAGCGAAGCGGCTTTAAATCCATTACCGAACTCTATCCCCTTAACGCCGGGAATCCCGAAAACAGCTTCGGAGATCGCCCCGTCGATACCGTCGAACATTGATCCGCCAAGACCGACGGGAAGACCGGTGATTTCGCATTCAATGACACCTCCCACGGAATCGCCTTCTGCTTTAGCGGCGAGAATGTCGCCTGTAAACAAGACCTTCGAAGAGACGCTCACTCCGCGTTCGGCGAGGGCCTGAAGCGCGAGCGCCCCCGCGATGCACATGGGCGCCGTCATGCGGCCGGAATTCGAACCTCCGCCCGCCGGGATTTTACCGTACTTTACCCAATTGGGATAATCGGCGTGGCCGGGACGCGGAATACTCTTTTCGTAGTCTCGGCTCCTCGTGTTGGTATTTACGATCACGGCCTCTATCGTCCCGCCGGTAGTAACGCCATCCTTTACGCCTGCAATAAACTGCGGTTCGTCCGGTTCGCGTCTTGGAGTTGAAAATTCATCGCGGCCGGGAGCGCGACGCTCCATAAAGGCCTTGAGAGAATCAAAATCAATTTTAAGCCCGGCGGGAAAACCCTCAAGGCGCATCCCGATCTTGGGAGCGTGAGACTCGCCGTAAACTTCAAGTTTTAAAAACCTACCGATTTTCATATCGATTCTTTTTCCTCGTCGATTTTCTTTTTAGCTTCCACGCCCTCCTCAAGATCGGCGTGAAGAATCGCCCTGTCGTCAGCGGCGAGCGCATCGCGGAATCTCGCAAGGCGGTTTATGTATCTGTCGAGAACCGGCAGAAGACGACTTTTATTTTCGAAAAAAAGTTCTGTCCACGTATCCGGATCGGGTGCGCCCACGCGAACCATATCGCGAAAGCTCCCGGCGGAATACCCCGCGTGGCGGGCGGAAAGGTCTTCGCGCACGTACGCCGACGAAATGAGATGGCAGAGCTGGCTCGTATATGCGATCATCTCGTCGTGATCGGCGGTGTCGGTTACGACTACTCGCGAAAAACCGAGAGTTTTCAGAAATTCCGAAGTCGATTCGACAACAGCCTTACCGGTCGATTCAAACGGCGTTAAAATCATCGATGCGCCGTCGAAGAGATTCTCGCAGGAATTTTCGTAACCGAGTTTCTCTTTCCCGGCCATAGGATGAGCTCCGATAAAGGTCCACCCTTTCACATCGGCGAAATCTGCGAGCGCTCGGCAGACCGAACCTTTTACACCCGATATATCCATTACGACCGCTCCGTCGCGGAGCGTCCCCGAAGCGGCGATTTCCCTTACCTTACCTTCGACAGCCGAAGGCGGAACGGCGAGAAAAACGAAATCAAAGCGGCTTAAATCGGGCAGCTGTCCGCGTCCCCTGAAAATCTCAGCGTTGTGCTTTGCACGAAGGGCCGCCTTTTCAAGCGACCCTCCGATGAGACCTTTGCCAATGACGGCTACATTCATCAGCTGAAAACTCCTGAAACGTCAATCACATCTTCCGGCTCGTCACCTCGATGACGTTGACCTGATTTCGCAACTGGCAGATGATCTGGTCGATAACCTTATCGGTTCCGAGAATGTCGATCTTCATTCTCGAAACGGTTCCGTCCTCGGTCGGACCGACATTTAAAGTCTGGATGTTGTAGCCGCGACCGGAAATAAGCCCGACGATGCGGGCGAGAACGCCGGGACGGTTTTCGACGTAGCAATTAAGTCTATGTATTTTTTCGCTCATTTTAAAGACCTCCCGGAAAATCAGTCAAAGACCATGTCGCTTACGGGCTTACCCGCAGGAATCATCGGATAGACGTTTGCGCGCGGCTCTACGATAACTTCGACAAGAGTCGTCGCATCTGACTTTACGGCCTTCGCGATGACGGAATCGAGCTTCGCGGGATCGATTACGCGGTACGCCTTCGCGCCGTGCGCCTCGGCGAGTTTAACGATATCGGGAAGATAATCGTACTTGAGATCGCCCTCGAGATTTTCGTTCTTGGGTCTGTCCTTAACCGTAAGAATCGAACCGGCATAATTCTTCTTGTAGAAAAGTTCCTGC
>JAGCJE010000248.1 GCA_017648225.1 Kiritimatiellia bacterium
CGTAATCGAGGTGTACGGCGAAAAGACGCTCCCCGGAAGACGGATTATCGTATGGAGATTAAACTCTTTAAGAAGCTTCTTCTTGATATTCATCTTGGCGTTGTCAGTACCGAAGAGAAATCCGTCGGGCAGAACAACTGCCGCGCGGCCGTTCTTCTTAAGTCGATACATAATGACCGACATAAAAAGATCCGCCGTCTCTGAACTCGCCAAATCCGCTGGGAAATGGCTTTTTACATCCGCCTTCTCGCTGCCTCCGTATGGAGGATTCATAAGAATCACATCAAACTTATCATCCTCGGTATAATCTAAAACATCATGCAAAAGCGAGTTTGAGTGGAAGACCTGCGGAACATTAACATCATGAAGAAGCATGTTCGTTATACAAAGCATATAAGGGAACTGCTTCTTCTCTATTCCGTAGATTGATTCTCCGTACGCTTCGCGATCTTCAGTAGTCTTAACTTCTTTTTCAAGTTCCTTAAGCCAGCTCGTGATAAACCCGCCCGTACCACAGGCGAAGTCGGCCATTCTATCTTTTATCTTCGGCTTAATCGTCTTGGCCATAAAATCGGTCACAGCGCGGGGCGTATAAAACTCACCGGCTGAACCCGCGCTCTGGAGCTCTTTCAATATGGATTCATAGATATCACCAAAGGCATGGCTTTCTTCATAATCCGTAAGATCCAACTCATCAATGACATTGATAACCTGACGGAGCAGAACGCCGTCTTTCATATAGTTATTCGCATCAGCGAATGTCGTCTGAACAATAGCTTTTCTAATCGGCGTTGAAGATGTTACCGGGAGACTTTTAAGCGTTGGAAATAATGTATTGTTCACAAAGTCGAGAAGCTTATCGCCCGTCATCGCATTACCCGAGCGATCATCCGCAGCCCAGTTCGTCCAACGGCAGTTCTCGGGAATAATCGAAGCATACTGCGCATCATCAAACGCCCAATCCTGCTCCTTCGCGTCATATACTTTTAAGAAGAGCATCCACGCTATCTGCTCAATGCGCTGAGCATCGCCGTTTATGCCGGCGTCATTGCGCATAATGTCTCTTACTCTTTTTACAAATCCCGACAAGTTGCTCATAATTTATCCTACCTTGTAAATTTCGTCTTCCAATTCCTTGACCGCCTTTAAGTAGCCCTCCTTGCCGCCGAAGTGACCGGCGATTCTGGAGGGTTTTCCGAATTTCCTGAACGGATCAAGCTGAAGTATCTCTGTTTTCTCTATTTCGTAAACACCGGAATTCATATACTTCTCAAGCAACGCTTCCAGAACCTCACGCGCAACACCGCTATAGCGGCTTAAGAAATCGCACTTCTTAACGTTAGCAGCTCTTTCGCGGCGGGTAAGCGGCTTTTGATCATACGCGACATGGCAGATAAAGTCAAAATCATCCACATCGCTCATTCCCTGATCCGCCTTCATCCACTCAAGATCTATACCCTGCTCGCGCAGAAGTTCACGTATCGCATCTTTTTTCTCTTCGGCGGTCCAGTGAAGAATGAATTTATCAAGCGAGGCGTATCTGCCGAGGATATTAAACCTTGTATAGTCAACAATGCTCTCTTGCGCGAGAAGCCGCCCATCTGCATCATAAATAGATACGCGCTTGCCGATAACATGAACTTCACATCCGTTTGCATCCACGATTGGTTTTTCGCTGGGCGTCGGAGGATCTGGCGGCGAACCGTTGCCCGGATCGTTCGTTTGGGGTCCAGACTTCTCGCCAGTGCCGAATCCCTCATCAATTTCAATCGGACCATCCCAATCAGGATCTGCGAAAAGCCGCGTCACGTTGCGGAAATCCATCACAACGAAATGGTTCTTACCCTCCTTCTCCCGCAAGCGTGTGCCGCGTCCGATAATCTGCTTAAACTCCGTCATCGAGCCGATCATTTCATCGAGAACGATAAGTTTAGTCATCTTGCAGTCTGCGCCAGTCGAAAGCAACTTTGATGTCGTCGCTATGACGGGATAAGGCGAGGAAACAGAAATAAAATAATCGAGCTTACTTTTACCGTAAGTATCCGAACCCGTAATGCGCACAACATAATCGGGATTTTCCTTCACCATGTCGGCGTTCAAATTATTAAGCGCAATACGCATTCGCTCGGCATGATCCTCGTTAGCGCAAAAAACGATAGTCTTCTGCATCCTTCCAGTGCGCTTCAAATATTCGGTAATCTCTCGTGCGACTTCGTATGTTCTATCTTCAATGATGATATTGTAATCGAAATCACTGTTAGTATAAACGCGATCTTCGATTACATTACCGAACTTATCGCGCTGTCCATAACAAGGCCGCCACCCTTCCGAAATGTCGGTTTGAACATTGATGACTTTGAACGGCGCGAGAAAGCCGTCTTCGATTCCTTCACGCAGACTATACGTATAAATCGGCTCTCCGAAATAATCGATATTGGAAATGTACTTGGTTTCCTTAGGTGTCGCCGTCATGCCGATTTGAGCGGCTGAAGAAAAATATTCGAGAATTCTGCGCCAGTTGCTGTCCATTTTCGCAGAACCGCGATGACATTCGTCGACAATAACGAGATCAAAGAAATCCTTGCTAAAAAGTTTCGCAAAACGTTCGACGGTTTCATCTGAATTTCCATCGTCTTCATTTTCGTCATTTCCCGCAAGCTGCTGATACAACGAAAAATACACTTCATGCGAAGTAACCGTCACAGGATCGTCTTTAGCGAAATTAATCTTATGAATCGTCTTTTCGAGAGGCGAAAAATCCTGCTGGATTGATTGATCAACAAGAATATTGCGGTCTGCAAGATACAGAACCTTACGCTTAAGTCCGCTCTTAAGAAGCCGATAGACAATCTGAAACGCCGTGTAGGTTTTACCCGTGCCTGTCGCCATCACAAGAAGAAGACGATTTTGACCTCTGGCAATGGCTTCAACCGTGCGGTTAATCGCGTTTCGCTGATAATACCTCGGATCGTATGTATTCTGACTGGAATAATACGGCTGTGAAACGATCTTTCTCTCGTCCGAAGTAATACCGCTACCTCCGTTCGACTCACGATCCCATCGAGCAGTCAACTCCTCAGGCGAAGGAAATTCATCCATAGTGAGAGTACGCTCAATACCCGTAAGAAGATCATGCTCGTAAAATCCATCTCCATTTGAACTGTAGGCGAATGGAATATCCAGCATCTTGGCATAAGTTATCGCCTGCTGCAAACCATACGAGACAGAATGGTTATTATCCTTCGCTTCAACAATGGCTATAGGCTTATTCTTTTCAAGGTAAAGAACATAATCGGCCTTCTTA
>JAGCJE010000249.1 GCA_017648225.1 Kiritimatiellia bacterium
CGTATACCTCTGCTATCCCAACAACCCGACGGGCGCCGTCGCCACAAAGGAGCAGCTTCAGGCCTGGGTCGATTGGGCTAACGCCAACAAGGCGCTTATACTTTTCGATGCGGCTTACGAAGCGTTTATCCGTACGCCCGGCATTCCTCACTCGATCTACGAGTGCGAAGGCGCCAGGACGTGCGCGATCGAGTTCCGCAGCTACTCGAAGACCGCCGGCTTTACCGGCATCCGCTGCGGTTACACCGTCGTCCCCAAGGGGCTTGTCGCTTACGCCGCCGACGGAACGCCCGTTGAATTGCGGGCGATGTGGATGCGCCGCCAGACAACGAAATTCAACGGCGCGAGCTACATCACGCAGCGCGGCGCCGAAGCGGTTTATTCGCCCGAAGGCCGTGAACAGTGCCGCAAGATCATCGACTTCTACCTTGAAAACGGACGTCTTATGAAAGAGGCGATCGAATCGCTCGGATATTCGGTCACCGGCGGCGGCGATTCGCCTTATCTATGGGTCGACGCGAAGGGCGGCAGTTGGGACATCTTCGACAAGCTTCTCAAGGAAGCTAATATCGTCACCACCCCCGGCGCCGGTTTCGGTGCCGCAGGAGAAGGTTATATCCGCATTTCGTCCTTCAATTCCCGCGAGAACGTTCTCGAGGCCATCGAGAGACTGAAAGGCGTATTATGACATTTTTAGCTGCCGCCGCTCTTGCCGCAGTGACATGGTACCCGGCACCGGATTGGGTCGACAGACCCGATCCGGTCGCTTCCGTTCACGCCCGAAAAGGCGGCAGAATAAGATTTTACGGCGCGAGCGCTCCGAACAGCCATAATGCGTACGTCGACACTAGCTCTTACACTGCGATGATGTTCTCGCTAATGTACATGCCGCTGATTTCGACGGATTCCGAAACAATGGAATTTGTTCCGGCGCTCGCGAAAAAATGGTCCGTCTCGGACGACGGACGCGAATTCACTTTCGTACTTGACGAAAGGGCCGTTTGGTCCGACTCTCACCCCGTAAGCGCTCTAGACGTGAAGTGGACGTTCGATACGCTTCTTGATTCGAAAACCCATTCGGGAAGCTGGAAGATGATTCTGGGCGATTTCTTCTCCCCGGAAATTCTCGACGCCGACAGCGATCGTCCGATGACCGTGCGCTTCCGTAAAAAAGGCAATGCCGTGCGCAACTGGCGCGACATCATGCACTGCGGAACGTTCTGGATTATGCCGTATCACGCTCTTAAAGACAAGGATTTCAATAAAATTGATTTTCTCGAGGCGCCCGTCGGAGGCCCGTACCGCATAACGAGAATCGAAGAACAGGTCGAAACAGAATATTCCCGCGTAACGTCATGGTGGAAGGGTAATTTCCCGTCGTGCAGACACGTTTATAATTTCGATAAAATAATCATGCGTTATTACGTCGACAATGAAAACGGTTTCGCTGCGCTGAAGAAAAACTCGTTGGACGTTTATCCCGTATATTCGGCCCGCCTGTGGGCAAAGGGGGCCCAGGGTAAGGCGTTTGACAGAAACTGGCTCATAAAACGCCGCGTTTCAAACCATGAGCCTGTCGGATATCAGGGCTTTCTGATGAACATGCGCAGCTTCCCGTTCGATGACGTGAGAGTCCGCAAAGCGATGGCCAAGCTCATCGACCGGGTTATGATGAACCGCACCATGATGTACAACGAGTACTTTATGCAGAACTCGTACTTCACCGATCTTTACGACGGTGAAAATCCATGCAAGAACGAACTCGTCCTTTTTGACCCGGAAGGCGCTCGAAAACTGCTTGAGGAAGCAGGGTTCTTCAAAAATCCAGAAACCGGTTTCCTTGAAAAGAACGGCCGCGTTTTTGAATTCAATTTTCTCTCGCGCTCTCCTTCCGACGATAAGATTCTCGTTCCGTTCCATTCCGTTCTTAAAAGCATGGGCATAAAAATGAACATCATCCGAAAAGACTTCGCCAACTGGATGAAAGATATGGATGAATTCAATTTCCAGATGACATGGTCTGCGATGGGTGCGACGATATTCCGAAATCCGGAACTCATGTGGCTTTCGAGCGAGGCCGACCGCAAACAGAGCGGCAACTATCCAGGTTTCAAATCCGAAGAGGTCGACCGACTTATTGCCGAAGAAAAATCCGTAATGTCCATTTCCGAGCGAAACAGGATATATCGCAGAATCGACAAACTCATCACAGAACAGCATCCTTACGCGTTCCTTTGGAACATTTCGGCCAAACGGCTGATATACTGGAATAAATTCGGTATGCCGGATACTGTCTTGTCGAGATACAGCAACGAGGAGGCAGTTCTTACGTACTGGTGGTACGATAACGACAAGGCTCAAGAACTTCAGGACGCGAAAAGAAACAACGCGTTTCTGCCTTCTGTTACAATGGAAGTCGATTTCGATGCAAAGATCGGAAAAAACAAATGAAAGACGATTACGAGCTTCTTGATTCTGGAGACGGCCGTAAACTTGAACGTTTCGGCAGATATGTTCTGGCCCGCCCATGCTCACAGGCTATGTGGCGTCCGAATCTTAAGGAATCCGAATGGCGCTCCGCCGATGCGACGTTCGACCGTGAAGACGGAAATCGCTGGCACGGCCGCACGAACCTTCCCAAGGAATGGCGCATCGAGACGGCCGGAATACGTTTTAAACTCGGAGGAACAGATTTCGGACACCTGGGCATATTCCCGGAACAGCGCGCCCAATGGAAGTGGATACGCTCGAAAGTTGAAGCCGATACCGCAAAGCGCGCAGGAGCGAAGCTCAAGGTTTTGAATCTCTTTGCGTATTCGGGCGGCTCTACGATGGCAGCGGCGCTCGGCGGGGCCGAAGTGTGCCATCTCGACGCGTCGCGCGGAATGGTCGAATGGGCGCGCGAAAACGCTGCGCTCAACGATCTCTCCGATGCGCCGATACGCTGGATTACCGATGACGCCCACAAATTCATGAAGCGCGAAATACGCCGCGGCAGATCGTACGACGGAATCATTCTTGACCCGCCCACATTCGGCCGCGGCGCTTCAGGCGAGATGTACAAAATCGAGCGGGATTTGAAAGAAACGCTTTCTCTCGTAAAGGATCTTCTTTCCGATAATCCTTCGTTTGTGCTTTTTTCATCCCACACACCAGGCCTGTCGTGCAAGGTAGCTGAAAACATTTTGGGCCAGCTCTTCCCGTCCGCCAGACTTGAAACAGGTGAAATGCTGCTTGAGGGCGGAGCTTATGCCTGTCCAAGCGGGATATTCTGCCGTACAATCTTCTGAACAACCAGAATGGATCAAGTCTGGGATCTATGAATAACCTTCAATAATTTCCGAGGATTTGATATAATTATAATGATATGGATATCCCAATAGAAATTCAAAACGCTTTCAAAGCCCGACCGATGAACGCCAACAAGCGTTCAGTCGGAGTCGTGACCGTAGTTGGAGGCTCTACTCACTATCTTCACGCTCCCGTGATCGCCGGACTCGGCGCCCGCTCCGCAGGGGCTGGTCTCGTTCAGCTCGTTGTTCCCGATGCGTCGAGAATCGCTGCAGGAACACTAGTTCCAGAGGCCACGTTCACCAAACTTATAGCAACGTGCGTACCTCCTTCCGCCGATGTTACGGTCGCGGGAATGGGTTTAGGAAATACGACCAACTCACAGTTACTTCTGTCGCGGATTCTCTCAGGATCAAAAGGGCGCTTTGTGCTCGATGCCGATGCACTCGCCGTTCTGGCAGCATGGTACGGAAAGAACGACGGATACGATCCCGCTTCCGGACAGGAACTTATCCTGACGCCACACGAGGGCGAAGCGGCCAAATTGCTGGGATGGGAATATGAAAAAGTCGTCTCCAACAGGATCGAGGCCGCCAAAGCCATCGTCGACAGATACGGAGCGACCGTGATTCTCAAAGGCGCCAACACTCTCGTGATGTCTTCCGACGCGTCCAAAGTGTACGAGAACAAGACGGGCAATCCTTTTATGGCTCTCGGAGGAATGGGGGATCTTCTCGCGGGAGTCGTCGGCGCGCGATGGGCGTACCTAAAATGCGATCCGTTTCTTGCGGCGGCGTCCGCCGTCTGGCTTCATGCTACCGCAAGCGATAGGCTCGTCGCGGATTTGCGCGACCCCTCAATCGTCAACACGGCTGCCGTCATCGGTTCCATGAGAGTTCAACTTGACCGTTAATTTCATTAATGATAAAACTATGCAGACAGTAACAGATTATTTTGTACAGGCCGCCGCGAAGGGCGGATTCATCCGCAAGATGTTCGAAAAGGGGCTTGAGCTCAAGGCTCAATACGGCGAAGACGCGGTATGCGATTTTTCGCTCGGCAATCCCGACGTTCCGCCGCCTGAAGCAGCACGCGAGATCCTTCACAAAATCGCCGACGATGCGATCCGTCCGCTTGGTCTCGGGTATTGCCCGAACGCCGGTATTCCCGCCGTCCGGGAATCCATCGCGAAATATCTTTCCAGACAGCAGGAAGTCGAACTTGCCGCCAAGGATGTCGTGATGACGGCAGGTGCGGCCAGCGCGCTTGTGGACTTCTTCCGAGCGACCGTCGAGCCAGGCGACGAAATTATCGTTCCGAGTCCCTACTTCGTAGAATACGGCAACTATTGCGGTCATTTCGGCGGCGTATTGAAGCCTGTCGATACGAACGAGGATTTCTCTCTCGATCTTGATGCGATAAAGTCGGCAGTAACTCCGAAGACTCGTGCGATACTGGTCAACTCGCCGAACAATCCGACGGGCGCCATCTATTCAAAGGCTGAACTCGAATCACTCGCCGCGCTCATAGACGAGGTTAACGCAGAACGCGAGAACGTTCCCGGTGCAAGAGCTCTTTTCCTTCTTTCGGACGAGCCGTACCGCGTCTTCGCCTACGACGGAGCGGAGGTTCCAGCCGTTCTTCCGATGACGAAATACTCGATCGTTCTCGGAAGCTTCTCGAAAACCCTATCGATGGCGGGCGAGCGTGTCGGATATCTCGCGTTGAATCCCAAACTTTCCGAGGAAGACGGCGGAACGCTTATGACGACCCTTATTCTCGTCAACAGAACCTTAGGTTGCGTCAACGCTCCCGTTATCGGTCAGAGACTTGCCGCAGCGATCTGCAATGAAACCGTCGATCTCGACATCTATGCCCGCCGCAGGGCGCTTATGGCCAAGGTTCTGACGGACGCGGGCGTTGAATTTACAATGCCGAAGGGCGCTTTCTATTTCTTCCCTAAGGCTCCCGGAGGCGATGACGCCAAATTTGTCGACGCGCTACTCGAAGAGAAGATTCTCGCCGTTCCCGGAAGAGGCTTCGGCCGAGCGGGTTACATCCGCCTAAGTTGCTCGGTCGATGAGAAGATTATCGCCCGTAGCGCTGAAGGTTTCAAGCGCGCCGTGGAGGCCTGCAAGTGAAAACCCCCGTCCTGATAATCGCCGCGTCGATTTTGACCGCAACATGCGCTCTCGCGAAGAGCGACGTCGTCTACGACGCGGCGAAGAGGACGGTCAGCTTCGATGTTGTATCGACGGACTGTGGTGTCGATACAGAAATCGAATTTCTTTTTGTCGGGCCTAATTCGGATCATGACTACGAGTCTATGTTCAAGACCGTAGCGCCTGTGAGCGAGATTGCCGACGCCTTCGCCAAGGCGGGCTTCCCGCTCGGTTCGCCGATGTCGACGGACGGCTGTCGCTTCTGGGCAACAGGCGACGAGGTGATTATGGAGCCCGCTTTTACAAATCTCGTAAAAGATCTTCGTTCAAAGAATCAGCCGAGAATGATTTTCACCGGCGGCTCAAGAAACGCGAAGGGCGAGGCAGATGCCGCGAAAGAAATGCCGGAAGCGATTTTCGCTCTTTACAACCTGTCGCAGTCGTTGATTCTTTTCGACGATTTCTTTGATCAGTCGGCAACATACGGACGGTTCAAAGTCGCCCAAAAGATTCCGGCCGGCGAGAAGCGCCGTATTACCTTCAAATACGTGAGCGACACTGCCCACAGGAAGGAAACGGTTAAAATAGGCGATACGAATCTTGTTGAACTCGCAAATCACCTTAAAGCGAAATCGGCCGGCGCGAGTCTTGACATTCTGTGCGATTTCGATCCGAAGACAACGCTAAAGTCGGCCCGTGACGCGGCCAGGCTTCTTCAGATGCTCGATTCCCGCAAAATCAAAATAAACGGTGTAAAAGAAGGGCAGCTTTACTACAAGGCCTATCTTCCGCTTGAAAAGTGGCGCGACCGCAAAGAGCGTCTCGCCCAGCCGCCTGAAGTTCGCTTCGCCGCCGACGGATCGATCAGCGTAACCGAAATCAAGGAAGACTGGAGCGACGAGAATTCTCTCGATCCGAAACTGACTCCGGTTGAAAAACGCTATGCCGATCCGCAGGCAGCGGCCTCCGCCGTCGATGCTGTCGCCTCCAAAGTCTTCACCGTATTTTTCTATGCGTCGGAAAACTCCGAGATCGGCCGTATTTTCGAATTCAGAAAAAAGCTTAAAACGCCAAAGCTCAACATCTACGTTTTCACCGAATGACGGATTTTTCTTCAGAACCTTTAGCCGCGCGCATGCGGCCGGCGACAATCGACGAGGTTGTCGGACAGCGCCATATACTCGGCGAAGGAAAACTCCTGAGAAGGGTGATCGAGGCTGATAGGCTTACAAACGTCATTTTCTACGGACCTCCCGGATGCGGTAAAACGACGCTTGCCGAAGTGATCGCGAAAACTACGAAACGCAACTTCGTAAGACTATCCGGCGTTCTTTCGGGCGTAGCGGATATCCGCAAAATATGCGACAGGGCCAGAAGCGAACTCGGCGGGAAGGGGACTATACTTTTTATCGACGAAATACACCGCTTCAACAAATCGCAGCAGGATGTTCTTCTGCCATACGTTGAAGACGGAACTGTAGTTCTCATAGGCGCAACGACGCATAATCCCAACTTTTTCATCAATACTCCGCTGACCTCGAGATCGCTTGTTTTTGAACTTAAGGCACTTTCTGCCGAAGAGGTTGCGGAAGTTCTCAAAAGGGCGCTCAACGACCGCGAGAAGGGGTGCGGCTTGATTCCGTCCAGGATCGACGACGACGCCCTTTCATTCCTGTCGACGATCTCCGACGGTGACGCGAGGCACGCGCTCACGGCGCTTGAAATCGCGATGCGTTCGACTCCGCCCGGAGACGACGACGTCGTTCATTTATCGCTTGAAGTGATTCAGGAGTGCGTTCAGCGCCGCCAGGTCAGATACGACAAAAAGGAAGACGGCCATTACGATACGATTTCAGCGTTTATAAAATCTATCCGCGGGAGCGATCCAGACGCCGCCGTATACTGGCTCGGAAAAATGCTCGTAGCCGGCGAAGATCCGAGATTTATCGCAAGGCGTCTTGTCATAAGCGCGAGCGAAGATATCGGCAACGCCGATCCCAGAGGGCTTTCCGTAGCGGTGGCGGCGATGCAGGCCTGCGAGTTTGTCGGGATGCCCGAGTGTGCGATAAATCTCTCTCAGGCTACCACGTATCTGGCGTCGGCCCCAAAATCCAACGCAAGCTGCATGGCGATTTCCGAAGCGATGGCCGATATCGAGTCTGGTGCCGTACAACCTGTGCCAGAGCATCTTAAAAACAAGCACGTTAAAGCGATCGGAAGCGAAACTGTAACTGAATACAAGTATCCGCACAATTTCGCCAACCATTACGTGAAACAGGAATATATGGGCGTACCGAAGAGTTATTACAGACCGACTCAAGAAGGATACGAGGCGACAATCCAGAAAAGGTTAAGTGCGCTCCGTGCGTAGTTTACATAACACATATTATGCGACAATAAAGGAAGGAACAGGAAAATGATAGAAAACGAGGAAATACCCGAAGCCAAGGCGATTCCGATTCCGCCGAATCCGTCTCCCGTGGCACTTTACGGCAACCAGGACGCAATGGACGATTTTCCTGTTCTTAAGGCGTTTCAGCAATATGTCGATTCCGAACAGGCAAAAGCCCACAAGCGTCTGATGACCGTCTGCGCATTTTTTACGATTCTGATTTTCTTTATTATCGGCGTCTTTATTTTCGTCGTAATGAATATCCGCAGCAATCAGAATATGCCCAATCCGGCCGCCGATCTTCAGCGTCAATTGATGGAGCAGACCTCAAAGATGAACGAGCAGCTTATCGAGCAGCTGACCGCGAAACGGAACGTTCAGCCCCCCTCTCCTGCCGCGTCTGTTGTCGTTGTCGGCGATAACGGCAAGGACAAAGCACTCGCCGGAACTCTCTCCGCCAAGGAGCGTGAGCTTGCCGAACGGGAATCGGAGCTCAAAAAACGCGAATTGGAAAACGCAAGGAGGGAACTCGAGGAACGTGAAAAGGCACTTAAAGAACGTGAAGAAAACTTAAAGAGCGACGAAGAGGCGAAGTCGGCCAGGAAAGAGGAAGACGACGCCAAAAGGAAAAGAGAAAAAGAGGTTCTCGATCATCGTCGGAGGCTCTACCCCGAGTACTTTGATGAAAACGGTAAAGAACACGCGACTCCCGTTGCCAAGAAAGCTCCGGAGACCGATCCTCGCGACGCTGAAATTGAACGCCTGAGAAAAGAAAATGAAATCGTCAGGCTTAAAGCGGAATTGGAGCGTGTGAAACGCGAAAAAGAAAGTATGGAGAAAGCGAAGCCGGCGCCTAAGAACGAGGATGCCGACATCGATGAGCTTGATAAACTACTGGAAAGCTCTGGCGTCTACGGTGGTCAGAAAAAATCCGACCCCCTTCCCGATGTTCTGAACATCGACATAGGGGGCGGGGATTGGAGCATTCCTCTGGAATGATCCGATTACCTGTTTTTTTCTAAAAACTTAATCAGGTAACGTTCCATCTCTTCAAGACTGGAGATGGATTTGTATTCGTCGACGGCATGAGCGCCGCCGCCCTTCGCACCTATAAGAGCGATCGGAACATTGCAGCTTACAAACCAGCGAGCGTCGGTCGCGGCGACCATGCGGCTGAAAGAAATTTCCGCGGAACACTCATCTTCAATCGTTTTGCGAAGTGATTCCATAAGAGGGTGCTTCGGATCGGTGTTTACGGGCGGAGAGTAACGAATCAGCTCGACTTCACAACCTGTCGCTACTTCCTTGGCGAGTTTGACGAGTTCATCGGTAGCGCCGGGATTGACGCTTCTCAAATTAAGAATAAGATCCATTTCAGCCGGGATAAGGTTTAAAGCGCCGCTATCAGCCTTAATGTAAGTGGGCACCATAACGTCTGACCATTTGTCTTCGGGCAACGGATGACGCTTGTCCCATATTTCACGGATTTTCGCGTATGCGAGAGCAACCTTCGTTATGGAATCGTCACAAGTCCAGGGACGCGACGAGTGACCGCTGCGGCCCTTGGCGCTTACTTTTACATAAGTCTGACCCTTATGGGCATACCCTACGGATCTTGCACGGGCATCTACTACAATGGCCATTTTATTGGGCTTATAGCCCTTCTCTTCAACCATCCAGCGCGTTCCCGCTCCACCGATTTCTTCATCAGGACCGAAAATGCAACCTACAGAAAAGCCCTTTCCCACAAGTTTGCACAAAATTTCGACGATCGACGCGGCATTGCCTTTACAGTCGCTTGTTCCGCGTCCTTCTACGCGATCGCCGTTGCGTACAAGTTTGAAATGACCCGGCTTGCCAGCAGGCACAACATCGAGATGGACGGAAAAGACGAAATCGTGACACTTTCCCGGGGTTGTCGCGGCATAAAGAATCTCACGACCGTCGGGAGCAGTTTCAATTACGCAGTGAACTCCGCGCTTAACGAGATAATCGCGCGTGAAGCGCATCGAGCGGTTGACCTCCTTGATATCGGCAGATACGCTTGGAATTGCGATAAGATCCGAAAGATATTCCAGATCGAGCGCATTGACCGCAAATGAAGAAGAAACGAGACTTGCGGCTATAATGGTTTTAATATTCATAATGATGTCATGGGATAATGATTGATGTTGCCAATTGAATAGCGGTTATTATACCAAAATCGGCTTTAAAGACGCCAACGTTTTATACTCGGTCAAGACGCGCTCTGAAAAACATGTCGCCTTCGACAGGGAAACACTTCTCGGAAATCGCTGAAGCGCGAACAGCCTTTGATATGGGCCTATTGCCTATAACGACCGGCGCAAGCACCGTCAACCATTCGTCGACAAGATCCGCATCCGCCAACGAGCGGGCAAGAGTAAGCCCCCCCTCGCAGAGAATGCTGGTAAAGCCCATTTTGCCGAGCTCGACAACGGCTTTTTCAGCGTCGTTGAAAACGTAAGTCGCGTTTTTTCCGTCGGTAAAAATCTGTGCGCCCTTCGGCAGCCGTCCGCTTCTGGAAACGACAACCCTGACAAGATCCTTATTAGGGCGGACTCTCGCTAAAAGCGACGGATCGTCTTTCCTTACCGTTTCGGCGCCGACCATTATCGCGTCGACTTTTTCGCGCATCCTGTTGGTTAGCCTGCGGGAAGAGGAATTGCTGATCCAATTCGCCGAACCCATGTTGTCGCAGATTCTTCCGTCAAGCGACATTGCAATTTTCACGGTTACGTAAGGAAGTCCCGTCAGCACATGTTTGCGGAAACACTTTATAAGATCTTCACATTCCTTTATCAGCGTCTTGTTTCCCTTATATTGCTCACAAACTATGCCGCGTTTCTTCAAGACACGCTTGGCCTTGCCGCGATTCGCGGGATTCGGATCCGAGGTGACGTAAACGACACGGGAAATTCCGGCTGCGGCTATCGCATCGGTACATGCGCCGACCCGTCCGACTTTCGAACATGGCTCAAGGGTCACATAAATTGTCGCGCCTGAAAGTAAAGATGATTCCGACCTGTTTCTCTTACGGGCGTTTTTTATGGCGGCGACTTCAGCATGATCGCCGCCTGCTTTCTTATGCCACCCTTCGCCGATGATCGCACCGTTCTTTACGATAACGGCGCCCACGGCCGGATTTGGTCGCGTATGCCCTAAACCCCGCTCCGCCAGTTCGATCGCACGTTGAATATAACAATCTTCACACACTTCTCAAATCACCTATAATGATCAAAATTATTTTATTCCTTGATTTTAGGAACAACACGGCTATAGCCTCTGTTCGCGGGATCAAAAATGGCCTCGGCAACTTCAAGAACATCGGCGGCCGAAACGGCTTTGACGGCTTCAACCTGTTCTTCCGTCGTCATGAGTCTTCCGTACGAAAGAAGCGTGGAACCGTAAAAGAAAAGTTTTGAAACGACACGCTCATGGGAGAGTCTGAAGTTTCCGAGCATAAACTCCTTGATGCGTTTAAGTTCGGAGGCGGAAACTTTTTTAGAGCGGATCTTGTCGATTTCCTTTTCAATCGTTTTGACCGCCAGAGCTTCTTTCGACGGATCGACGCCCGCAGTCACGGTGAACATACCCGCGTCGGTGAAAAATTGCATTCGAGACGAGATGTCGTAACTGAGACCCCTTTTCTCTCTGACTTCCTGAAAGAGGCGGCTCGACATCCCCTTTCCCATAACGGCGTCCAAGACGCTCGCCGCGTATTTGCGTTTATCGTTAATCCCGAACGTTCTGTACCCCAGCGCAAGCTGTGTCTGCTGAACGTCTTTAGCGGCCGTAACTTCACGGACCGGAGCGATAGAAAAATCAACACCCTTTACGTTCTTAAAACCGCTCGCCGTACGACGGCATTCGGCGATATGACGTGTAATTTCTTCGAGTGCCTTATCTTCGTCAAAACGACCTACGACGACGGCAACCGTTTTTGAGGGCGCGTAATGCGACGCGATATAACGACGTAAATCATCGCACTTAAGAGGGATGAGCGATTTCGCAGATCCCGCCACACTCGCGCCGAGACGGTTCTTTGGAAAGAGCGCGCGCTGAAGATTCTCGAAAGCGACAGCGTCCGGCTCGTCGGAATACATCTTTATCTCTTCTAAAACCACACGCTTTTCGCGTTCAAATTCATCATCTGGTATGGTGGCGTTGAGATACATATCGAAGATTATATCCATCGCCTCGTTGAGATATTCGTACGGCATATGCGCGTAATAGCACGTCGACTCTTCACCCGTACAGGCGTTGAAATTTCCTCCGCGACCTTCAATCGCACGCGTGATGTCTATCGGCTTTCTCGAGGGAGTCCCTTTAAAAAGCATGTGTTCGATAAAATGGGAAATACCGGCCGTCTTCTCCGTTTCGTGACGCGAACCGGAAGCGATAAAGAGACCGAAAGCAACGCTTTCGGCTTCACAGGGAACGAGCACAACTTTAAGACCGTTTTTAAAAACATGCAAACGAGGTTTATTCATCTTTTAAAGTGCCGCGATATTCATTTCTTT
Organism: Kiritimatiellia bacterium; assembly: GCA_017648225.1. GTDB lineage: Bacteria > Verrucomicrobiota > Kiritimatiellia > RFP12 > UBA1067 > UBA1067. The sequence goes on from JAGCJE010000249.1 coordinate 12,387, forward strand.
AAGAGTGGTGCGCTCGTCATAGAGAGCTTTTCCAACGATTGCAGCGCGGAGATTGGGTCGCTCAAGCGCCTTTAAGTTCGCTACATCGTAAGGAGAGCTGACACCGCCCGAAGCTGTGATGTCGCACGTGGGAGCTGCATCGCAGATCGCCGCCATCTGGGTAAGATTAGGGCCTCCGAGCATTCCATCTGTCGCCGTATCGGTATAGATGATCGTTTTTACACCCATCTTGGCCACGGCGCTTGCAAGATCGACCGCTTTGACGTCGGTCGTCGTGACCCAGCCCTTTGTCTGGACAAGGCCGTCGCGCGCATCGATGCCGACGGCGATTTTATCGCCGTAACATTCCACCGCGGAAAGAAGAAACTCGGGATCTTCCAGCGCCGCCGAACCGATGATTGCCCGCGCGGCTCCAGCTTCGATTACGGCGCGCAGAGCCTCAGGAGTTCTAAGGCCGCCGCCCACCTCGACAGGACCGCCGAACGCCTTGATGATTCTCGCGATCACTTCGGCATGGCGAGGTTCGCCGTCAAACGCGCCGTCGAGATCGACGACGTGAAGTTCGCGACCTCCCTGCTCCGCCCAGTCGCGGGCCTGGGCCGCCGGATCGTTTCCGTAGACGGTTACGTCGTCGGCGCGACCCTGGCGGAGACGGACGCACATTCCGCCTTTTAAATCGATGGCGGGAAGTATTATCATATAACCCCCTTCGATGAAGGTACACCCTTTTCGGCGGGATCAAACGCCTTAGCCGCGCGAAGAGCGCGTGCAAAACTTTTGAAAAAGCCCTCGCATACGTGATGAGCCTCGTCGCCGTAGATCTGGCGAAGATGAATGTTCAATCGGCCCTCGACGCTGAGCGCGCGGAAAAACTCCTCAACGAGCTTTACCTCGAAATCTCTGACCATCATATGCTTCATCGGCGAGACCATAACGATGAACGGGCGGCCTCCCAGATCGATGGAAGTTTCGCAGAGAGCCTCGTCCATGGGAATGGACGCGAAACCGTATCTGACAATACCGCGGCGGTCGCCGAGAGCCTCATTAAGGGCCTTGCCGAGCACGAGTCCGACATCCTCGACGGTGTGGTGGTAATCGACGTCGATGTCGCCTTCCGCCTTGACCGAAAGGTCGACAAGCGCATGCTTTTTGAAAAGTTCAAGCATGTGGTTGAAAAATCCGATGCCCGTATCGATCACACCTTCGCCCGAACCGTCGAGATTGAGCTCGAGTTTTATCCTGGTTTCTTTAGTGTTGCGTTCTACCGCCGATTTTCTGATAGATGGTTCCATATCTGATATATTATATCATATTTTAGGCTTTCAGGCTCGCGCCCGTAGAAGCGTTGCCGACGAAGTGCTGATAGCGTCCGAGCCAGCCGTCCTTGATGCGCGGCATCCACTTCTTGGCGTTCTTGGCGCGCTTGGCGATTTCAGCCTTCGTGAGATTCGCGTTGATTGCGCGCTTGGGAATGTCGATCGTAATCTCGTCTCCGTTTTTAAGTAGGCCGATAAGGCCGCCCTCTGCCGCCTCGGGCGAGACGTGGCCGACGCAGGCGCCGTGGGTAGCTCCAGAGAAGCGCCCGTCCGTAATAAGCGCCACGGATTCGCCGAGCCCCTGACCGATGATGTAAGATGTCGGAGCGAGCATTTCCTGCATACCGGGACCGCCCTTCGGGCCTTCATAACGGATGACGACGACATGACCGGGCTTGACCTTGCCGCCCAGGATACCGGCGCACGCCTCTTCCTGGCTGTCGAAGCAGATTGCCTTTCCGGTAAATTTCATCATCGACGGGGCGACGCCGCCCTTCTTGACGACGGAACCCATTTCGGCGAGATTGCCCCAGAGAACGGCGAGACCACCGTCTTTGGAATATGCGTTCTCGACCGTGCGGATCACATCGTCGTCGGTGATTTTTGCGGCCTTTATCTGAGCGCCGAGCTTCTTACCGGAAACGGTCGGGGTATCGAGATGGAGATAGAGGGATTTTTTCGCGCTCTTCGCGAAATCGGCGATGCGCTTCATAACGGCCATGATCCCGCCCGCGCGGTCGACATCGGCGACATGATAGTGACCGGAAGGCGCGACCTTGCAGACGTACGGCGTAACGACCGAAATCTCGTTCATGCGCTTGAGCGAATACTCAACGCCCGCCTCGCGCGCGATGGCGAGAGTGTGAAGAACGGTGTTGGTGGAGCCGCCCATCGCCATATCGAGAGTAAGAGCGTTGTCGAGAGAATCGCGCGTGATGAGATCCTTAGGCAGCGGAGCGCCCTTCCTGGCCATCGCGACGATGCGCTTTGCGGCGGCGCGGTAAAGATCCTGACGCTTCAGATCTATCGCGAGAACGGTTCCGTTTCCGGGAAGCGCAAGACCGAGCGCCTCGTAAAGGCAGTTCATCGAATTCGCGGTGAACATGCCGGAGCAGCTGCCGCAGCCGGGGCAGCTCGTCTCTTCGACCTTCTCAAGTTCCTTTGCGGAAATCTTACCGACCGATTCGGCTCCGACGGCTTCAAAGACGGAATTGAGATCTGTATCGGCGCCCGTCTTCGGATGCTTACCGGGAGCCATCGGGCCTCCGGAGGCGAATATCGTCGGAATATTGACGCGCAGAGCACCGATAAGCATTCCGGGAACAATCTTATCGCAGTTAGGAACGCAGATCATCGCATCGAAGCAATGCGCTCTGGCAACGGACTCGACGGAGTCGGCGATAAGCTCGCGCGAGGGGAGCGAATATTTCATCCCCGAGTGGCCCATCGCGATACCGTCGCATACGGCGATCGTGTTAAACTCCATAGCGACGCCGCCGGCCTCCTCGATGCACTTTTTGAGGAACGCGCCGACCTTGTTGAGATGGCAGTGTCCGGGAACGAAACTTTCGTAGCTGTTGCAGATTCCGATGAAGGGCTTTTTCATATCGCCGCGCTTCATTCCAGTAGCGAACAGAAGACTTCTGTGGGGTGCGCGTTCATTACCCTTTTTGACCTGATCGGATGTCATAAAAATATTCCTTTTAACGATTTCTTTTTGGTATAAGTATGATGTATTATACCATTTTTACGCATTATCCGAAATCACATAAATGTACAAAAAAAAGACGCGCCAGATTACAGCGCGTCTTTTTTTGCATCAGATCTTCTTCGACTTACATGGCCTCGAACTGATCCTTGCCGACTCCGCAGAGCGGGCATGTCCAGTCGTCGGGGAGCGCGTCGAATTCGACACCGTTGTTATCGGCGGGATCGTAGACGTAACCGCAGACTTTGCAGACGTATTTCATTTCAATCAACCTTTCATTTCGATTTCGCTGCGCCAGGCGTAGAACTTCTTGAGCTTGAGCTTGGAAGCCGCCTCCTCGTCGCAGAAGACCCACGCGTCGTTGTGAGCCTGGAGCGCGGAAGCCGTGCAGAACTGGCTCATACCGCCTTCGACCATGCCCTTGACGGCGTCGGCCTTGTTTTTACCGAACGCGAGAAGAACGACCTTCTTGGCCTCGCAGATCGTACCGACACCCATCGAAAGAGCGCTTACTGGAACGTCCGACGCCTTCTTGAAGAAGCGGGCGTTGTCCTTGATCGTCTGGGGCGTGAGGTAAACGATGCGCGTACGCGAAGCGAGAGAGCTGCCGGGCTCGTTGAACGCGATGTGTCCGTCGGAGCCGATTCCGAGAACCTGAAGATCGATGCCGCCCGCCTTCTTGATCTGAGCCTCGTACGCGGCGCATTCCTTGCGCCAGTCCTTGGCGAGACCGTTGAGAACGTGGGTGTTGGACTTCTTGATGTCGATCTTGTCGAAGAAGTTCTCATTCATGAAGTAGCGGTAGCTCTGATCGTGAGTGGGTGCGAGACCGTAATACTCGTCGAGGTTCCAGCTCTTGACGTTCTTGAAGGAGATTTTCTTAGCCTTGACGTCCTTTGCGAGGCAGTCATACATCTCGACCGGGGTGGAGCCTGTCGCGAGACCCAATACGCACTTGGGGTTCTCCTTGACAAGCTTGGCGATCATATCGGCGGCCTTGCGGCTCGCTTCCTTTTTGGTCTTGCAGATTACGATTTCCATTTTTTACCTCTCTTGGTTGAGTTTACGTTAAAGTGATTTCGCGGTTTCGCGGACGATACGCTCGTATTCGTCGCGCTGATCTTCCATCGACTGGACCATCTTGAGCTGGGTGCGGCAACGGACGAGATTGTGGTCGTCGTACGCCGTCCTGAAATACGTGTCGCCCGCGAGATAGTCGGTGAGGAAACGGATGCCGATCGTAAGCGTTATCAGACGTCCGGAGAACGCGAGAGCGTCGAGCTCGGCGGCGTTGAGGAACTTGGCGTCCTTAAGGTAGCCCTTTACGAGAGCCTCGAAATACTCCTTGCGCGAGAACACCTTGTCGAGATCCTTTTCGTCCTCGGCGGCGGCGGCCGTCGACGTACGGACCATATCGCCGAAGTCGTAGAGCGCGGAACCTGGCATTACCGTATCGAGATCGATGACCGCGACGCCCTGCTGCGTCACTTCATCGAGCATGACGTTGTTGATCTTCGTGTCGTTGTGGGTGATGCGCTCGGGAATCTCGCCGCTCGCCATGGCGTTGACGATGCGGCCGGCCTCTTCGCGGCGCGCGTTGATGAAATCCATCTCGCGCTGGACGAGTTTAAGGCGGTCCTTTACGTCGGCCGCGGCGGCTTCGTCGAGAAGCTTAAGACGGTTGACCGTGTTGTGGAACTTGGGCAGAATCTCGTTGAGACGCGGCTCGGGGAGATCGGCGAGAGTGTTCTGGAACTGCGCGAAAGCGTTCGCCGCGAGAAAAGCCTGATCGGCGTTCTCGATAAGATCGATTGTGCGCGCGCCGGTGATGAACGCGTAAAGACGCCAGGGCTTCTTGTAACCGAGAACCTCGAGCGATCTGCCGCCCTTGGAGCGGATATGGCTCGTGACGCGGCTGATGTTCTCCATCATGCCGTCGGCATCGGGAAAGATGTCGGTGTTGATGCGCTGGAGAATGTAGGATACGCCGCGGACATCGTCGGCCTTGAAGGTATCGTTGATGTGGCCCGAACCGTAGCGGGCGACCTTTACGACATCGGTAACTCCGAATGCGGAGAGTACCGAAAGCAGCTCTTCTTCGCTGTATGTGCGATTGGACATGTTATTGTTCCTTTATCGGTTAAAAAAGTTTTTCGGGATATTCACCGGCTGCGACGAGCTTCGCGATCGCGTCGACCACGAGGGGCTTGTCTTCGCGGTAGGTGACGCCGAACCACGCGGACTCGGTCGGAAGAACCTTAGCGTCCGCCTTGCCTTCCTTGATGAGCTCGTCGACGACGAAAGGAATGTACCATTCGCTCTTCTCCTTGGAGCCGTTCTCGGCGAGCCACTTCGGGAAGCGCTCTTCGAGTTCAGTGAAGAGAGCGGGCGTGAAGCCCCACAGGTTCATCGAAACGCGAGCGTCGAGAGGCACCTTTACGGGATTCTCGGGATCTTCCTGATTCTCGGCCATATCACCCGCCTTGACGAGCTTCGTCATCTCCTTGACGTCGGTAAGATAACCGGCATCGTCGATCTTGCATACGCCGCGAGCGACGGAACCGTGCTCGGAAAGCGTAAGCGAAAGGTTGTAGCCGACCATGGCGAAATGATGCTTGCACGGGCAGCCCTTCTCGCCGGTAAGGAACTTGGCGAGCTGCTGGAAGGCGTCGCGGCCGTAGAAGTCGTCGGCGTTGATGGCGGCGAAAGGCTCTTTAACGACATCGCGCGCGGCGCGGATGGCGTGAGCGGTACCCCAGGGCTTGGAGCGGCCTTCGGGAACGACATACGGAGGGGGCAGATCGTTCAGATCCTGGAACGCGTAGGCGACCTCCATGATACCCTCGTATTTCTTGCCGACCTTCTCGCGGAAGACCTCTTCGAAATCCTTGCGGATAATGAACACGACTTTACCGAAGCCGGCGCGGGAAGCGTCAAAAACGGAATAGTCGAGAATAGCCTCGCCCGAAGGACCTACGGGGTCGACCTGCTTAAGCCCGCCGTAACGGGAACCCATACCAGCCGCGAGAACAACCAATGTCGGTTTTACTTCACTCATATTCAACCTTCCTAATTTTGTAAATTTGTTGTTTTGTAATTATACTATATCTTTAATGAAAAAAGCAAATTAATAACTGTTCGCTCAATAAAAAACCTTCCACAAAAACAGCCCTCGCGGAGGAGCCGTTTCGACTCTCGCCGTGCGCGGAGCGGCAGCGTCAAGAAGTTCTTTCACAGCTTCGGGCTTTTCGTTGCCTTTGCCGACAGAAAGGAGAAATCCCGCCATCGAGCGTACCTGTTTGTAAAGAAAACCATCACCCTTTACGACAATAACGTACTTAGGCCCGGACTTTTTAACCTCACAGCTGAAAATATTCCGCACCGTAGTTTCAAGTTCACGGTTGGGATTCGCCGCGAACGAAACGAAATCGTGACGCCCGACGAAATAAGACGCTGCCTTCTTCATCGCTTCAATGTCGAGAGGCCTGTGGCAATACGTCCAGTATGGCACGAGATGAGGCGGCATTATGTCGCCCTGGTAGATGTGGTAACGGTACTCCTTGCCCTTCGCCGAAAGCCTCGCGTCAAAACTTTCCTTCGCGTACGAGGCTTTAACGACGCGTACGGCTTCGGGAAGACGCGAATTCATCGCCTTCAGAAGATTTTTCGGAGGTATCGGTTTGGTAAGATGAAAATGCGCAACGAATCCTTTGGCGTGAACACCCGCATCCGTGCGGGAGCTGCCGAAGACACGCACGGGCGAACGCTCGAGAAACGCGACGGCCTCCTCGACCACCTGCTGGATACCGAGGGCGTTCTCCTGATACTGCCAGCCCGAATAGGCTGTGCCGTCGTACGCTATAACCACTTTGTACTTACGCTTCACTTCGTTACCGTTTAATAAGTTTTTTCATTTCGGATATGCGCGACTTGTCGGCAACGAGAACCGCGTCGGGCGTCGTCACAACGACGAGATTCTTGACGCCGAGAAGCGAAATCCGCGCGCTTCGCGCTACACAGATGTTGCCGTCGGATTCAACGACCGTACAGGGCCCTTCGCGGACGTTGCCGCGTGAATCATGCGGGAAATACGTATCGAACGACGCGAAGCCACCTACATCGTCCCATCCGAAATCGCCTGGCACGACGCCGAGCGTAATGTCGCCCGTGCCGTCGGCGGCCGCGCGGGATATCCCCTCCATGACGGCATAGTCAAACGAAATCCTCTCGAGTTTTCTGTATATCGCGGCGAGTGGAACCTTTCCGGAGCGGGGTGAGGCGAGAGATGTGAGCACCGGTGCGTGAGAGGCGAACGCCTTGCGGAAAACGCTCGCACGCGCAAAGAACATGCCGGCGTTCCAGAGATAACCGCCTTTGAGATATTTCTTCGCCGTTTTCAAATCCGGCTTTTCCACAAACCGACCCTTCACGGCATCGACATAACCGAATCCCGTCGCCGGATATGTCGGCTTTATTCCAATCGTCACAATCGCGTTTTTCTTCCGCGCAAGCTGAACGGCGCGCTTGACGGCGGCACGGAATTTCGCGGGCTTCGAAACCATGTGATCGCTCGGAAAAAATCCGACGACCGGATCGGAATTCTTCCCTGCGAACGACACGCCGAGAGCTACGGCAGCGCCCGTATCCCTCCGGCACGGTTCACCGACTATATTCGCGGCGGGAATCTCCGGAAGCTCCTTTACCGTCGCCAAGACGAGAGACTTTCCGGTAACGACATACACGTCATCGCTCCCTACAAGACCGCCGAGACGGGAAACGCTCTGACGGATAAGACTCTCGCCGCCGAAAACGCGCAGGAACTGTTTCGGCTTTTCGGGGGTCGACAGAGGCCAAAATCTTTCGCCGCTTCCGCCCGCCAGTATGACAGCATAAAAACCACTCATTCTCATCTAC
>JAGCJE010000250.1 GCA_017648225.1 Kiritimatiellia bacterium
CTCCGTCGGGAGAATAACCGTGACCGAATTCACAAAGCACCATGCCGTCGCCGACGGACGAAATGCGCCTTAACCCCGTCATTCTCGCGGCAATCCCGTCGCCGTCCTCGTCCGCGTCCGGCTTTTCGCCGTAAACGAACGACGCGGCGCAGAGTCCCGCCGTAACCATGGTTCCGCCTTCGCCCTGCGCGATGATATGATAACGCACGCCCTCTTTAAGCGGATATGGAAGTTCAAGCGTAACCTCGGAACGGGTGAGCGACGTCACGGCGCCCTTCGTTCTCACGCCTCCCGGAATGTCGAATTCGTTCTTGGACGGTTTCGCGAGCAGAACCTTCGTCGGAGTTACGAACTTCCGGTATGCGTAATTATTGTCGCCGTCGCCGATTATGCGATACGATTTAGGTTGCGAACGGACATGGGTAACCGAGCTTCCGATCACAATTCGGACAGTCTTCTCGTCCAGCGCGCGCGCGCTGCGTACGCCGTAAACGCGCATGACATCGCGTTTGATGTCGGGAACATCCGTAAAATCACGGGCTAATGCGGCGCCCGACGACAAAACACCGAACACCAAAGCTCCAATTAAAGAAGAGTACAATGATTTCATTTTACCTCCACCTTAAACGGTTTATCAGACAAAACTTTAACGACGGGCTTTTCAGAGGGCGAAGAGCGCTTCTCGCATATAAGCGAAACGACGTTCCCGTCAGGAAGAGTCAGATTCTCGATTCCGTGCCGCTCGAGGAGTCTCACGCGCCAGACGACCTTCCCCGGAGTGAACTCCATACCGAATACGTCGCGCACGAGCATCGCAATCGGCGTCACACCGGAAAAGCCGACAAAATCGCGGCGGACGCTCTGTCCGTAAAGCTTGCCGTGAGTAACCTTCTCCGGGTCGTAGCTCTCCCAGACAGTCCCCGTATCGGCATACACCTTGGCAACAGCGCAAACATGGCGCATCGCAAGATTGTGAGCATCTTCATATAAACCGCATTCAGCGAGCCCGCGGACGATCGCCCAGTCGGTGATGCACCAGACTCCGCCGCGCCAGTAATTGCCGCCGTCTCGTTCATAGCCATCCTCGCACTTAGCGAGCGAGCGCGTACCGCAGGGAGATGCGAATGTCGCGCCGTCAGCAAGCGAGCTAGCGAGACGACGCGCCCTTTCCGGCGGAGCGACGCGCGCAAGAAGCGCCCAAAAGCCTCCAATATGACGCACGGAAACGCGATTGCCTTCACGGTCCAAATCGTGATAAAGACCGGTAGCCTCGTCCCACATTTTTTCGTTGGCGATTTTCTCGAGCGCGGCGATCTCATCTTCAAGACTCTTATCCCGAGCGATCCCGGCCAAGTCGGCGATGGCGAGCAGATTTTTCGCGTTGAAGATCTGTTGCATCGTCACGTCGACGAACGAAATGAATCCGTGATGGAATTCGGCGGAATACCTGGTCGTGTCCATGCGGGGAATATTATCCATCCCGCATCCCCAGCCTGACGAAAAATAAGTGCCGTCCTTCCATGTGCGGTTTTTGCGCATCCAATCATGATAGGCCATAAGTACAGGATAGACGCGCTTTAACCGCTCCTTATCGCCGCTGAATCGATACCACTCAAGTTCGGCCCACGCGAAAATATTGCCGCCGACCGAAGAGAGGTCGTTGCGTTCGAACTGGCTTCGCCCGTCGTAGATCCCGAGTTGCCTCGGAATGAATCCGTCGGGAGTCTGCGCAGCGTAGAAGTTATCGAGCTGCTCGATGAACGGAAACACGTTCGAAGCGTATTGCCCGAACATCGTAATGAACGAGCTACCCCAGACAAAGACGCTTTTACCGAACGGGGTATAAACAAAATTCCGTTTGAAATTCGTATTCGCCTCCGGCTTGTGCAGTTTGGCGCCGACCATCTCCCACGAATTCGAAAACGCTGCGACCTCATCGGGATGGCCGTCCCATATAGCCTTAGGCACGGCGGTGCGCCATAAATCGGCGGGCGGCAATGGAAGATTGTCGACGCACTCTGAAATGAATGTATTATCCTTCACTCTCGCGTCGCGAGCATAAGTTCCAAAATAATAATCCTTGCGCGATGCAGGATCTTCGGCGGCGTTGAGCGGCGAGGCCGTCAGACCTGAAAACACGACGGCGGATATCAGAACGCCATTTATTTTGTTTATGAACACCACGAACCGAAGCCCTCCTCCGGAAGTTAACGTCACAGCTGAGGTATTTTCATATTTGGGATATGAACTTCCTCCTTTATTTCAAGTTCGGAAGAACCGAAAATATACTCTGCCGCCATCGGAGAGACTGTAACCGTATCGCGCTTCGAAGACGACGAATACGACTCCCCTCCGCCCATAGACGTCATCGCCGAGCGCCCGGCCTCGGCTCTTGTATCGCGGGAGAAATTCAGCCACGACACGATATAATGAAGAAACGCCAAAAGAGCGACCATGACGAGCGTAATGCAAAACAACCCGATCGCCAGCTCAATAATCGCCTGAGCGGGACGCAGCTTAAATCGCTTTTCAGTGGCCATGGCTCGTACCTCCGTGTCCGCCCGGTCCGCCGCCGACAGGTCTGTGGCAGGTGTGCGAATTGAACTTAAGCCAGGTCGACCCCTCACGCCTGAAAGACTCGCGCTCCCAGGTCACTAGCTGGGCGCAATAATAGCAGGAGCTTCCGTAACGCGGCCCGTTCTCCATATACGCTCCGAGATGATCGCGGATATGCGTAACCCAATCGTAATCGGCCGTCGCCAGATTCGCGCCGCCTACCGCGTCGAGGGCGACAAGTCTCGTATCGGTGAACGCCGGAACCACGAGCGAATTAAGAGCCGTCACGACTGACGTGCGCCCCTCGAAATCTTCGACGCATCCGAACGGCTTCGCCGCGGCGGACCAGTGGAATTTCGAGGTCGATTCAACGGCGACCGTCCGATTCTCACCGACGCAGCGGCATACCGCGGCGCAACCCCGAACATTGTACTCGTCTTTTATTTCGCCGACTATAGGGAATTCGTATCCATATTCATCATCGGCAAGCGAAAGCCCGTTGAACCACTGCCTCCAAGACCCCATATCGAAAAAGAACCATGGCTCTTCCTGATCGGCGAGAAGATGAGACTTTGCGATTTCCTCCTCGGTCAAGGTCTCGTCGGAATAACGCTTTACCAGTTCCATTATCTCTTCGGTTGTAAATACCGACTTAAACGCGATTTTCCGGGACACGACGTGAAGCGAAAACACCTCACTGTTATCGAGCGGATTTTCACGCTCTACCGGCAAGGGCGCCCAATCGGTGTACTTAGAGTAATCATCGAGAAGATTTTTGTTGTTGAAAAAGAACCAGCACCAGTCTTTTCCCGCGATCGCATGATAAAACTGGCGGTTAAGCAGAAGATGGCCGGATAGCGAGTCGTAAAATTCAAGATTGTCCGGCCCTGTAGCCAACCCCTCGGAAATGACGCTTGAAATCGCGGCCGCGTAAGCTACCCAGGCGCCTGGGAAAGGTTCGGGATACGGAGCGCCAGCACCGTTGGCGCCCGCACAGTAAACGGTTCTTATATCGTTAACGTGGCGCTGAAGAATCGCGGCGAATTCGGGCCGCTCCTCCATTCCGTTCTTCTTCGCCGCCATGTTCGCGAGGCGAAGCGCCTCCACCGGCTCCAAAAGCGCCAAGCGCCGCTGTTCGAGAACGATTCTGCGGCACTCGTTCGTCTCATCGCGCGCGGCCGCGACCAGATGCTCGATATTCAGCCGGCCGATTTCATTGAGAATCTGGCCCTGTTTGTTCGCGGCCGCGATCGCCGCAGCGTCGCCGCCGTGCTGGATTTGCGTCTTCTCGCGCACGGATGTGAAAATGTCGACGTTAAGAAGGACGAAACTCGTCAGAACAACGAGAATAAAGACGAGAAGCAATATTATCTGGCCGCTACGCGTACGCATCAGAACCCCGCATCATGCATATAGAAAGGGAAATGAGATTCAACCTTGGCGTTACCTTCCACGTCGAATTCCTCGGTCGACATCTCAAGCCGCGCCTCGGCAACGGGGGCTATCCCCATCCCGGATTGGACGTCTATATCCGTAGAATGCCAATATTCATATTCAAGTATCGCATTGGCGCGAGGAGGATTTTCGCTCGCAAGATAAATCGGTACGCGCGCCACCTCATCAATTCCCTGACCCTCGGGCCAAAGACGCTTGCCGGCCACAGGAATAATCGCCGCACGCGCCGACTTCCGGCACATAAAATCGTTGAACCCGACGGCCTTGGCGCGCGCGGCGCGCGCAGCGCCGTAATCAAGAAGCGTTCTCGCGGCGAGTTTGCGTGAAAGCGTGAACGCGCTCGTGAAAATAAGCATAATCACGAGCACGGCGATCAGCGTCTCGACCATGGCTTGGGCGCGCTTCATCAAGGGCCCCTTTTATCCTTAAGAGCTATATTAGTCGTTGCCGGCGTCATCAATCTGCTCGGCGGCGTCTTCGGTTTTATCTCTAATCTTATCCTTCAAAAGAGTGAACGTGCCGATAAGGGCGATGGCGATCAAGCTGATGATAAGAATATATTCAACCATCGTCTGACCTTTTTTCATCTTCTTCATTGTTGTCTCCTTTCAGATCGTTATTTTACGGATATTCTGAACTTACATGGCGCTCGGTTCTCACCACGGACGACTTCGTCGCCCTCAGCAGATACGCAAGCGCCCCGACCGCAAGGACAAGGATTGAGAACGTGATTACGTACTCAAGAGCTGTTTGGCCTCTCCTCGCTTTCATTTTCATAACACTATATTATCACAAAAAATCCAAAAGCACAACTCTACTGGAAATTCCAGTTAATTTCGCTATTGAAACCGACCGACAGTTTTTGATATACTATTGTACATACTTTTTCGGGCGGTTAGCTCAGTTGGTTAGAGCATCTCGTTTACACCGAGAGGGTCGGGAGTTCGAGTCTCTCACCGCCCACCAGTTTTCACCCCAGCGCTTCTTCCTGTGAAGCGAGAAATTCACGGGCCATCATGAGCCCGTCAATCGTTTCAAGCCCCCCTACGGCTTCGGCCAGTTCTGATCTTGCGATCGAATATTCCTCCGGGCCTTTGCGGTGCGTAAAGACAAGCTCAAACTCTCCCGGGAAGTTAAAAAGCGAAACGACCGTCTCGACTAGATTCCCCAACGGCGGCAGATCAATATGCCCGGCGGAGAACGAATATTCAAGGCGGGTCCCGACGCCCTTCTCGGATTTAAGACTCACGCTCCCGTCGGTCGCGTCGCAAAGCTGCTTGAGAATGGGCAGCCCTAATCCGACTTTGCGCTTGTCGTGCTTGCCCGCCTCGGTATAAAAAGGATTGAACGCCCTTTTAAGAACA
>JAGCJE010000251.1 GCA_017648225.1 Kiritimatiellia bacterium
ATTCCGCGGTTTGGGGCTTGCCGCTGATATGTTCAATCCTTGTGACCGGTCTTCTTCTGACCTGCATTTTAAGGTTTTCGCATATCTTCAGACTGAAACACGCCTTCGTCTGCATGTTTAAAAGCGAAGACGGCGCGGGAGGCGAGGTAAGTCAGTTCGCTTCGCTTTGCACGGCGCTTTCAGCGACAATCGGAACGGGTAATATCGTCGGTGTCGCGACCGCTATCGGAATGGGCGGCCCCGGTGCGCTTTTTTGGATGGAGGTTGCAGCGTTTCTCGGTATGGCCACGAAATACGCCGAGGGCCTGCTTGCGGTGAAATATCGGGAAATCAGGTCCGACGGCAGAGTGCTCGGAGGACCGTTCTATTACATCGAAAGGGGTCTTGCAGGCAGATTCGGAATCCGTTCGTGGAAATGGCTCGCTGTAATTTTCGCGTTTTTTGGCGTATGCGCCGGAATTATGGGAATAGGAACGATTACCCAGATTCACGGAATAACTTCAGCCGTACAGCGCTTTTTCGATCCGGGATTCAATTCCGCCGACGCATCAAGCGGTGTTCAGATTTTTGGAACGACCTATTCTGTCGCGGTGATTTGCGCGGGCGCGCTCGTAACGTTCCTGGTGGCTCTTGTCGTTATCGGCGGGCTTAAACGAATTGCATCCGTATCGACGGTGGTAGTTCCGTTTATGGCCGTTTCTTATCTTCTTATAATAACGGCTCTTCTTTTGGGTAATGCGGGTGAAATTCCTTCCGCCTTAGAAACGATCGTCAAAGCCGCGTTCAATCCCAAGGCTGTTACCGGCGGTGCGGTCGGTTCGCTCTTAATCGCGATGCAAATGGGTGTTGCGCGCGGAATTTTTTCTAATGAGGCGGGGCTTGGTTCAGCTCCGATAGCCGCGGCCGCCGCGAAGACCAACGAACCTGCCCGCCAGGGCCTCGTGTGCATGACTGGAACGTTTATCGATACTATCGTAATTTGCACGATGACGGGTCTCGCGATCGTGGTTACCGGCGCGTGGGATCCCGGTCTTAAACTTGAGGGCGTCGATATTACGATTGAAGCGTTCAGTCGCGGATTTGCGTTTCTCGGACCGTGTTCAGGGATTGTTTCGAGTTTGTTCCTGATGACGGCTCTTTCGTTCTTCGCTTTCACCACGATTCTGGGATGGAATTACTATTCCGAAAAATGTCTGGAATATCTGGTCGGCTCCCGTCGTCGCGCGATAATCCTTTTATATCGCGTTCTTTATGTCGCCGTCGTTTTTGTAGGGCCTTATCTGACCGTTTCCGTCGTCTGGGGGCTTGCCGATGTCTTTAACGGATTGATGGCGTTTCCCAATCTTATCGCGCTTCTGCTTCTCTCGCCGGTCGTTTGGCGAGTGACGAAGGATTACGTATCGAGAAAAGAGAAAAAGCACTAGATTTTTGCTATAATTTAAAAGACCTTTTCAGAAAAATTTTAAGGGAGAAAATATGAAACAAGGCTGGAGATGGTACGGTGACGGCGACTCGATAACTCTTAAGGAAATTCGACAGGCGGGCGTAACGGACGTGGTCGCTGCGCTTTACGAGCGCAAGCCGGGCGAGGTGTGGCCCGTAAAGGAGATCAAGGCCCGTGCCGACAAGGTTAAAAAGGCGGGGATGGTATGGTCTGTCGTCGAGTCGGTGCCGATCCACGAAGATATCAAGAAGCATACGGGCGATTATCTCAAGTACGTTGCCAATTATAAACAGACTCTTCGCAATCTCGCCAAGTGTGGCATTAAGACCGTGTGCTATAACTTTATGCCGGTTCTCGACTGGACGCGCTCCAATCTTGAGTACGCGCTTCCCGACGGTTCGACATGTCTTGAATACAACGAGTACGAACTTGCCGCGTTCGATATGTTTTATCTCAAGCGCCCCGGCGCGGAGAAAGAGTACGACGCCAAAACGCGCTCGAAAGCGAAGAAGGTATGGGCGAAGCTCGACGCTAAGGGCCGCAAGCGCGTCGCGGATTCCGTCCTGTGCGGCCTGCCCGGCACAGTGGACGATCTGACGCCAGAGGAATTTCTCGCCCAGCTTAAGACTTACGACGGCATCGACGATAAGAAGCTTCGCGAGAACATGTATTGGTTCCTGAACGAAATTTCTCCAGTACTTGAGGAGACGGGCGTCAATATGTGCATCCATCCCGACGATCCGCCTCATCCGATTTTCGGCCTGCCGCGCATTCTCTCAAACGCGAAGGATATCGCCGAGATGTATAAAAAATGCCCGTCGAAGCACGTGGGTCTTACGCTCTGCACGGGCTCTCTCGGCGGAGATAAGGCGAACGACGCCGTCGAGATTATGAAAAAGTTCGGCAGGCGCGTTTACTTCTGCCACTTCCGCAATCTCGAATATACAGACGACAAGGTTTTCCACGAGTCGCAGTGCCACCTTGTAGGTCAGACGGATATCCCCGCGCTTTTCGAAGCGTTTCTTAAAGAAGAGAAGCGTCGCGGCGAAAAGATTGTCGTGCGTCCCGATCACGGGCGCTTTCTCGAGATCGACAAGTCGCGCAAGTGCTATTGCGGCTACAGCTACGGCGGCCGTCTTATCGGGCTTGCGGAATTGCGCGGGCTTGAGATCGGTCTTAAGTACGCGAAGAAGGGGCTTTAAGATTTCCGATGCACAGGCTCCTCGCTGACACCGAAACTCTCAAGTGTGATTCGCCGATCCTCTCGCGTGAGGCGGCGAATCATCTGAAGGTTCTTCGCCCTAAGAACGGTGAGGAGGTAGAACTTTTTGATGGAAGGGGCTTAACGCGCGTTTATCGCTACAACGCCTCCTTGCGTGAGCTTGAGTCGGCGGGAGATTTGACGCGGCACGCTAAGGCCTCTTCATCGTCGGTTACGCTTTTCGCCTGCGTTACAAAGGGTTCGCGCTGGGATTGGACTCTCGAAAAAGCGACTGAACTCGGTGTCGACAGAATAGTCCCTGTAATTTCGGCGAGAACGATCGTTCGCGTGGATGCGGCAGAGCGTTTGGTTAAGCGCGAACGATGGATGCGCATCGTCGAGGAGGCTGCTCGCCAGTCCGATGCCGTTTTTGTTCCTGAGATTGCCGATATAGCCGATTTTAAGGATTCCCTTGAATTGGTTAAGAAAACGAACTGTTTCATAGGCGCTCTTATGACTCCGCCGCCTAAGCATCTTTTAGAAGAGGTGATGTCGGCCAAGGCGAAAAGTCAGAATGCCGATTACGCCGTCTACATCGGTCCCGAAGGCGATTTTACGCCGGAAGAGCTTTCGGCGCTTCTTGAAATAGCGCGTCCCGTCTCGTTCGGTTCGCAGATTTTGCGTGCCGAAACCGCCGCGATCTTCGCTCTCAGCGTCATTCGCGCCGCCATATCGGATTCCTGATTTTCCAGCCGTTGATCCACTTGAAAGTTCAGGTCAAAAAGGGTAAAATATAACCCAATTATGGCACGCATCAAGTTGACAAAAACGGAACTAAAAGCGCAGACGGACGCTCTCAAGCGTTTTCAGCGTTTTCTTCCCATGTTGCAACTTAAGAAGCAGCAGCTTCAAGGCGAGATTGCCCTCATAACGGCCAAGGCGGAAGAGGTCAGCGCCAAGGAGCGCGAGATGCGCGCTTCTCTCGAGAAATGGGTGGGCCTTTTCGCGACGGACGAAAGTCTTCTCGCCGGTCTCGTTAAAGTCAAGTCCGTAAATACGGCGGAGGCGAATATCGCTGGTGTCGCGATTCCAACATTTGATTCCGTCGAAACCGAAGTTAAGGAAGTCGATCTTTGGGATACTCCGGCGTGGGTTGACGACGCTGTTGACGCGACGACTCAAATATTGACTCTTCAGTGCGAGCGCGCCATTTTCGAGGAGCAGCGCCGTCTCGTGACGATTGAACTTCATCAGACTTCCCAGCGCGTAAATCTTTTTGAGAAGGTTAAGATACCCGACTGCAAAGAGGCGATTCGCGTTATTAAAATCGCGCTCGGCGACGAGCAGACCGCCGCAGTTACGCGCGGCAAGATCGCCAAGTCGAGAACGCCCGCAGTCAATTCCGGGGAGGAAGCGCAATGATAGTTAAAATGCTTCATCTTGATCTTCTGTGCGTTGCGGCGGAGGTTGATTCGACGCTTGAGAGCCTTCGTTCGTTGGGGGCGGTACACCTCGATCTTTCTTCCGCCCAGGGGGCGGAAGTTTCGTCCGCCAAGGGTGAAGCCGCCGATGCCGAGAAAGCCGTACGCTTTATCTTGAAGGCGCGCGGAAATGGTGAGGCCGGTTCCGTCCGGCGTACGATTTCCGAGGTGCTCGATCTCCAGAAGTCGCTTGATGATAAAAAAGACTCTCTCGAAGACTTAAACCGTGAAATCGCCAAATACGAGCCGTTCGGCGATTTCGATCCTAAACTCGCCAAAAAGCTTCTCGATCGCGGCATTGATCTGGCAGCGGTTGCTGAGCTTCCTGAAATTCTGCCGCCTAAACGACTCAGCGAGATGAAGAGCGATGCGGCTGAACTTAAATCGTCGATAGAGGCCGATAATTCCAGTCTTGCCGCGACTGACGAGAAGGCGATCGTCGCCTCCTTCCCCGAACTTTCCGAGCGTATCGCGTTCGCGGCGGCCAGGGAACTGATGCTTGATAGCGGCGCTGTTTCCGTAATTTCAGGATGGATTCCCGCACGCCGGTTGGATGATCTTAAAAAAACAGCCTCTAAGGAAGGCTGGGGGCTTTTGACACGAGAGGCCGAATCCGGCGAGAACCCGCCTACGCTTATAGAGCCGCCTAAACTCTTTCGTCCGATGCGTGCGCTTTTTGAGGGACTCGGCATCGCGCCCGCATATACGGAAAGCGACGTCTCGGTGCCGTTCATGTGCTACTTTTCGCTCTTTTTCGCGATGCTCGTCGGCGACGGCGCTTACGGATCAATATTCCTTGTCGGTACGCTCGCGCTACGCAAAAAACTTCCTCGGAGCTGGTTTGTTCTTTTGACCGTATTCTCGGCTTCGACGGTAATTTGGGGTGTTCTTTCGAATACGTGGTTCGGCGCCCAGATTCCCGCGCTCGCTTCGCTGCCGACGGTCCATTGGCTCGCCGACCCGAGTTACCACAATATGATGCTTCTCTGTTTTACGATAGGAGTATCCCACCTGATGCTCGCGAGGCTTTGGAACGGCGTATGCCGTTTGCCCGACTCGACCGCGATCGCCGAGTTCGGCTGGGCCGGTATTCTGCTTTTCATGTATCTTGTGACCAATTCGATCGTAGGTATCTTCCCGGCGATTCCGCAGTGGGGCTTTTACATGTTCTATGCGTCTCTCGCAGGAGTGTTCCTTTTTTCGGTAAAACCGTCTGAACTTAAGACGCGCGGAGCCGAGCTCGGCATGCTGCCTTTGAATATCATGAGCGCTCTCGGCGATATCATTTCCTACGTCCGTCTTTTCGCGGTAGGTCTCGCGTCGGTAAAGGTTGCGGAGAACTTCAATTCGATGGCTACAGGGCTTGTCGCCGGAGCCGATGAAATGTGGGTTAAGGCGTTGATGGCAGTGGCGATGGTCGCGATTCTTGTCATTGGTCACGCTCTTAACCTAGCCATGGCGGGGCTTTCGATTCTTGTTCATGCGGTGCGTCTTAATACGCTGGAGTTTTCTAACCATAAGGGCGTTTCATGGTCCGGAACGGCCTATAATCCGTTTAAACGTAAAAAAGTTTAATTAACTATTCAAAAAGAAGGAGATAACAAATGAGTGATGCAGCAATGATTGTCGCGGGCGCCATCGCCTGCTTGGGTCTCGCCGGTGCCGGCAGCGCTTTCGGTACGGGTTTTGCCGCGGCCGCCGCCGTGGGCGCGTGGAAGAAGTGCTATGCGGCCAACAAGCCCGCTCCGTTCCTTCTTCTCTCTTTCGTAGGCGCTCCCATTACCCAGACGCTCTACGGAATGATCCTTATGTTCATTATGCTCGGCAAGGTCGGTAATGTTGCCCCCGGTTCCGGCGTTCCCGTTCTCGTCGCCGGTATTTTCGCAGGTCTCGCCATCGGTCTTTCGGCGCTTTTCCAGGGTCGCGCCGGTGCCGCCGCCTGTGATGCTCAGGCCGAAACGAATCAGGGCTTCACCAACTATCTCGCCGCGCTCGGCATCGTGGAGACGGTCGCCATTTTCGCGATGGTTTTCGCGCTTATCGCTCTTGGAGCGATCAAGTAAATGCGCGTTAAACCGAAATACATCTGGTTCCTCGCATTCACTGCGATATTTGCGGTGTTGGCGAGCGTCGTTTTTTGGGGCACATGGGCGTTGGACGTCGTTCCGATTATGCCCGACTGCCCGACATCGTTTTCGATAGATTATTCAGGTGACTTCTGCCGCAATTGGCTTTTGAACGGCAAGTTTGTGCCGG
>JAGCJE010000252.1 GCA_017648225.1 Kiritimatiellia bacterium
GAATTTCTCGGACGCGTTATGACGACGCGTCTCCCGCTCGATGTCGCCGATCAGGCCCGCGCCCTTTTGAGAATCACCGACGAACTCGAATCGATTTCCGACGCCGAATGCACCGTCGTTAAAGCGCTTAAGCGATTCCGCGCGAGCGGCGGCGAATACGAGAACGAAGCCAAAGAAGTCGTTCTAGACATCCATTCGCGCCTCACGGCATTTGCCGAATCGATAAACGTTTCGCTTAAGGCGAGCGGAACAGAAATGGGCGTAAAGCCCGTCGCCAACGCGGATGAACTTTCGGAAGATATCCGCACTCGCGTACGCGACGCGCGCCAGGCCGCCCTTCTGACCGTGGGCGACGCTCCGATGCGCACGCTCGCCCAGCTCGACATTTTGAACGCCTGCGACAGAATCCGCAGCTGCTATCTCAATATCGCCCAGACCGTGGCCGGCGGCAAACACGTCTGAAATATGGTATCATATTAGGCATGTCAGCCGAATCAATTGTCATAATCGAAGACGACAGCGCGATCAGGAGCATTCTCTCAATCACCCTCAAGGGGGCGGGATTTGCGATCGTAAAAGAAGCCGAAACAGGCGATGAAGGCTTAAGACTCGTCAAGGAACTTAAGCCTTCACTGGTCCTTCTTGACTTGATGCTCCCCGGGATAGACGGATTTACGGTCTGCAAGAAAATCCGCGAATCGCCTGAAACGGCTTCGACTCCGGTAATAATGCTCACGGCGCGAAGCGAGGAGGAGGATATCGTCCGCGGCCTCGAATGCGGAGCCGACGACTACATTACAAAGCCCTTTTCCCGCCAGGTTCTTTTAGCGAGAATCCGGGCGGTTCTGAGGCGCCCGCAGTCTCGTAAAGACGAATTGTCGACAGAGTTCGACGGTCTTGCCATAAGCGACGACTCCCATAAAGTGACACTTAACGGGAAAACGCTGGACCTGACAGGTAGCGAATACCGCGTCCTCTCGCTGCTCATTTCCCGCCCCGAACGCGTCTATACAAGATCGCAGATAATCGACCTGACCCAGGATCCGGACAAAATCGTGACCGACCGCGCTGTCGATGTCCAGATCGTGGGACTCCGCCGGAAACTCGGCTCATGGGCCAAGCACATTGAAACTATACGCGGCGTCGGCTACAGATTCCAGCCTTGATTGTTAAAATTTTGGCACAAAAAGGCCTCGCTGTGCCAAAATCGCATGACGCCGCGATTATTCGGCGTAAGGATCGACGCCGAATATCGCCTTGAACTTGGCGGGATCGAACTTAGGAACACGGTCGTAGTAATAAACGCCGTTCTGCTCCTGTTCAACGTCCGTAAGCTGGGTGTAGCAATATCCGCAGATGCGCTTTATACCGAGAATGCAATCGACCTCTTTCTTAAGGATATCGAAAAACTCCTCCTCGGTCTTAATGGACTTACCGTAGCCCCAGGTGTTATCGGCCGCCTTCATTCGCTCAGGGCCGATCCAGCCAAGACCGCCGAACTCATCAAGCAGATACGGCTGACCGTCATAGCGCGAATAAGGGATATCAGCCCACGATTTGGAATCGAGCGACCAGACAGTCCCTTCCGGCGTATCGATTTCCTTAAGTTTGGGCGCACGTGAATAATTGTGAATCGTCCAAAGGTCGGTCTTTGCGTGAAATTCGCCCGACGAGCCGTTGACGGGACGGGTAGGATCGATAGCCTTCGTCAATTCATAAACGTCATTCTGGGTGCGGTGATGATGAAGCTTATTATCCTTCTTCCAAGTTTCGTTATAAGGCGTCCAGACGATAATCGAAGGATGATTTAAGTCACGACGGACAACTTCGCACCATTCGGGAATGAAGTTGCGCGCAGCGAGAGCGTTGTTGGGATCGGATCCCCAACTGGACATTTCGCCCCATGTCAGATAACCGAGCTTATCGGCCCAGTAATGGAAGCGCTCTTCAAAAACCTTCTGATGAAGACGCGCGCCGTTAAAGCCCGCCGCCATCGAAAGCTCAATGTCGCGCTTAAGCGCGGCGTCCGAGGGAGCAGTCCAGATACCATCGGGATAAAAGCCCTGATCGAGCACAAGACGCATATAAACGGGCTTGTTGTTGATCAAGATGCGACCGTCTTCAACGGAAACCTTACGAAGACCCGCATAGCTCTTTACGGCGTCTACGAGTTTCGAGGAAGCGTCGTAAACCTCAAATACGATATCATAAAGATGAGGCGAGCCGGGCGCCCACGGACGAACCTCGGAAAGAGGAACGGTTATGGCAACGCCGGTCGCGGCCTTCGTATCGACGGAACCCGCGAGTTTACCGTCGGAAGTCTTGACTGTGATTTTAAGTCTTTTCGCCTTGTCGGAAACGAAGACGGGCGTGAAGACGAAGGCGGAATTGTCAAAGTCAGGGACAATTCGGCAAGAGGCGAGACCCGCCTGATCGACGGCCTCGAGCCAGACGGTCTGCCATATTCCCGTCGTGCGGGTATAGACGCAACCGGCCGACTTAAAGTACCACGCCTGCTTTCCGCCGGGCTGATTACCCCCGAGAATATCGTCCTTCACGCGGACAACGAGATCGTGGGCAGAACCCGCCTTTACATATTGCGTAATATCGACGCTGAACGACGACGATCCGCCGACATGATAACCGGCCGATTGCCCGTCGACGTAAATCTCGGACTCATAATCGACGCCTCCGAAGTTGATGTAAACGCGCTTCCCGGCCCAATCGGCCGGAATCTGAATTTTCCTGTGATACCACATCGCCGGAATAAAGTCCTTGTATCCGACTCCGGAGAGAGAAGACTCGGGACAAAACGGGACGGTAATCTCTTTGGAAAATCCTTTGGACTTGAAAAGCTCTCGCCCAAGGTGCGTACCGGATTGGCCGAAGTCGAAATCGAAAGTCCAGACGCCGTTGAGGTTTACATACGCGTTACGCTCGAACTGAGGACGCGGATACTCAGGACGGGGAACATTCGCAAAAACGTCTTCGACAGCACAAAACGCGACTATAGCTGCGACAAAGGCGAGCATCAGCTTTTTCATCTTATATCCTTATTTGAAAAACTCAATAGAAATTACCGTAGGAACGGATCTTGTTGTAACGGCCTTCAACGAGATCTTCCGTCTCGATGGAGGTCAACTCCTTAAGGGCCTTTACGACAGCCTTCTTGACGGCCTTTATGGCGGCCTCGGGATTCTTGTGCGCACCGGCCTTGGGCTCGGGGATGATCTCATCGATCGCGCCGAGTTTAAGAAGCTCGGGAGCCGTAATCTTAAGAGCCTCTGCGGCCTCGGGCGCTCTCGCGCCATCGCGCCAGAGAATACCGGCGCAGCCTTCGGGGGAAATAACGGAATAGACCGCATTTTCCATCATGAGGATCTTGTCGCCGACGGCAATGGCGAGCGCACCGCCGGAACCGCCCTCGCCCGTAACGACGACGACGATCGGAGTCTTAAGACCAGAGAAGAACTCAAGGCTCTTGGCAATCGCCTCGGCCTGACCGCGCTCCTCGGCCTCGCGGCCGGGATATGCGCCGGGAGTATCGACAAAGGTGACGATCGGATTGCCGAAACGCTCTGCGAGCTTCGCCAAGCGCATCGCCTTACGGTAGCCGTCGGGAGTAACCATACCGAAGTTGGACTCCATGTTCTCTTCAATCGTGGCGCCCTTGTTGTGGCCGAGAATAAGGCAGTTGAAGCCTTCGATCGTACCGAAGCCCGCGACCATCGCCTTATCGTCGTTTACAATTCTGTCGCCGTGAAGCTCTTCGAAATCGGAGCATACGCCCGCGATGAAATCCTTTACGTGGGGACGCTTCGCGTCGCGCGCGATCTTAACCTTATCCCACGCGGTAAGCTCTTTCGCCTTCGCAGGAGCCTTCTTAGCGACCGTTTTCTTAACTGTTTTTTTAGCCATGATCAGAACCCCCAGAAATTAAGCATCTTGGCGATAAACGCCTTCATATCTTTACGCTCGACGATCTTATCGACGAACCCGTGCTTCTCAAGATATTCAGCCGACTGGAAATCGGCGGGAAGCTTCTGCTTGATCGTGTTCTCGATAACGCGGCGGCCGGCAAAACCGATGAGCGCGCGCGGCTCGGTGATGTTGATGTCGCCGAGCATCGCGTACGAGGCGCTGACTCCGCCCGTCGTGGGATCGGTAAGAACGGAAATGTAGGCGAGCCCCGCGTCTTTAAGGCGCCCGATCGCGGCGGAGGTCTTGGTCATCTGCATGAGCGAGAGAATACCCTCGTGCATACGCGCGCCGCCGGAAGCAGAGAAGATGACGAGCGGACGGTTCTCCTTGACGGCGAGCTCGCAGGCTCTGGCGATTCTCTCGCCCGCGCCCGTACCGAGGCTGCCGCCCATGAACGAAAAGTCCATCACTCCGAGAACGGCCTTGTGGCCGCCGATCTCGCACGTGCCGACGACGACCGACTCCTTCTCGCCGAGCTTGGCGATGGTCGCTTCGACCTTCGACTTGTAGTCTCCCGTAGCATCGTGAAAGTTAAGATGATCGCTGTAGGAAATCTCGCTGAAGATTTCAGTGAAAGAACCCTCGTCGGCAATTCGCGAAATTCGCTCGCGGGCCGAAAGACGACCGTGATAATTGCACTTCGGGCAAATCGAGTCGTTCTTCTTCCAGACTTCCTTCGTGAAGTGGCTTTTGCATTTGGGGCAAATCGCCCAAAGCGCCTTGGCCGGAGGAATCTTCGGCTTTTCTGTCTTAGGTTGGAACCAGCTCATCTGACTCTCCTTGATTTTAGGGATGTTAAAACTTAAAACGGCATAAAAACGATGCCGTAGATCGACGCGGGCTTATCGCCCATCGCGCGAAGAGAATGCTTTACGACGCTGTTGTAATAAGCCGTATCGCCCGCCTTAAGGACGGACTTTTCGTTGCCGTACTGCAGCTCGACCTCACCGGCGAGGCAAATGATAAGCTCTTCGCCCTCGTGGGAAGAATCTTTAGCCAAGCCGCCCGCCGCAAGTTCGATGCGGAACGGATCCATGTGACGGTCGGGCTTACCGATGGCGAGCGAGTGGGTAGCGTAGCCGTACTCGTTCATTCCGTGACCGGCCACCTTCGCAGCCTCGAGATCGGAGGCGCGGGTGATGATCGGATCAGGCTTAAACTGGTCATCCATAAACGTTCCGAGGCGCTGACCGAGCGCACGCGAAATCTTTGTCAAAACCCCTAGCGCAGGAAGGACTTCAGACGATTCGATCGACTTGATAATATAACCGGAGACCCCGCTTTTCTGAGCGAGATCTTCAACACTCATTTCAAGGCGTTCGCGGTACATTTTAATCCGCTCGCCGACTTTGGATTGATTACTCATTATCTTCCTTTCATAAAACCCCAATATTATACCAAAAATACCGAACCTGTTGTAAAAATCCGCGACCTTTCACCTAAACGGGTCTAAATGATATAATATAAGGACAATGATTAAAAGCGGGATAACTCAAGAAGAGATAATAAAATGGGGAGGCGCCGAGGTCTTCAACCAGGCGCTCGCCATCTGCAACTGCGGTGATGTGAAAAGCGTCGAATATGATGACGACAGGCTTCTTATAAGCGGCAAAATCGAACAACCGAACGGCTGGGAAATGCCCGTATCGTTAACGCTTAAGGCTCAAGGCCGCATCCAGTCCCATTGCCCGTGCTATACAAACCAGAAACTCGGCCAGGTCTGTCCCCATGTCGTCGCCGTCGCCATCGCGCTCATGGTAAAAGAGATGGAAGACGACGAGCTGGACGAGCCTCGAGGGGGACAGTCCCCCTCCCACGTCCGCACCCCAGGGGGACAGTCCCCCGACGCCGCGTCTGATACGGGGACAGTCCCCGACGACGATGCGATCGAAGTGTCGATGAAACCCAGGTTCTATGCCTACATTTCAGGCAACCGCGCCGCCCTTTCGATCGCCGTCGACGCCTGGTACGGCGAAATCGAATTCCCCGCCTGCTCCGTCCAGAGCGACCGGACGGTCCGTCTGAAAGATCCCGACGATCCTTACATCCGACGCGTAAGAAGCATCGACGAGGAACGCAAAGCCGTCGACTCCCTAAAAGAGTGGGGATTTGAGCCTGGATATAGAAAAGGCGATCTTAAACTTTATACGACCGATCAGCAGAAAATACTCAATTTTCTCGGTGGAGGGCTGCCTGCGTTGAGGCGCAGGGGCTGGAAACTCGATCTCGCCGAAAAGCTGGAAGCCGTAACGGACTCGATGCGCTCGGTATTGCCGCTCGTCAAAATCAAAGACGCGGCTAACGGAAATTTCGACATCAACTACGTTTTCGACGCCCAGGGCAAGGAGGTCTCCCCCGTCGAAATCCAGGCCGCGCTTAATAGAGGCGACGGATATATTCTAAAAGACGGAGAAGTGTTTCTTCTCGACGCGAAGGCTATCGAAACGATGCACGACGTCTTTCGCGATACCGCCGCGAGCCAGGGAGGCGCCGCGCCGGGCTGGTTTCGCGTAAGAGGCGTTCACGCCCCTTTCGTGAAAAGCTCTCTCGACGCGCTCGCCGACGTCATCGAAACGGACGACTCGCTCGCTCCGTACTGGCGCGAAACCGCCATCGCCAAAAACCGCGAAACGGCCTCGAAATATGAAGCGGTCGACTTAGGCCGACTCGAGACGATATTGCGCCCTTACCAGAAAGAAGGCGTATACTGGATGCGTTTTCTTGAAAAAGCGGGAATGTCAGGGCTTCTCGCCGATGAAATGGGCCTCGGTAAAACGCTCCAGACGCTAACATGGCTGAGCCTTGCCGCCAAAAACGAAGGCCCGCGCCGTCCGTCGCTGATCGTCTGCCCCACGAGTCTCGTCAGAAACTGGGAATCGGAATCGGAAAAATTCACTCCGTGGATGAAAACGCTCGTGATTTCCGGCCCTAACAGAGCCGACGATTTTCCGAAAATAGATTCGGCGGACATTGTAATAACGTCATACGCGCTTTTACAGCGAGATTTCGACGAGGCGTGGCTCGGGCGAGACTTCAACGCCGTCGTTCTTGACGAGGCCCAGCACATCAAAAACCGTCAGACTAAAAACGCAAAAGCCGTCAAAATGCTTTCTTCTCAAAAGCGTCTTGTCTTGACGGGAACGCCCGTCGAAAACTCCGTGGCGGATGTCTGGTCGATTTTCGACTTTCTGATGCCCGGATACCTCGGAGATTACGAAAGCTTTAAGCTCGGCTACGAAGAGCCCATCGCCGGAGGAGGATCCGCCGCCGAAGATGCGCTGGCCCGGCTCAAGCGAAAACTCCACCCTTTCATTCTCCGCCGTGTCAAAAAGACGGTCGCAAAAGATCTTCCCGATAAGATCATTAAAGTTTCATATTGCCCGATGGACGAAGATACTCAGAGGGAATACAACGAGGCTCTGATGAAAACGCGCCGTCAGGCTGGCGACATGATAAAGGCGAAAGGCTTCTCGAAATCGAAGTTCGAAATTCTCGCAATGCTGATGAAACTGAGGCAGATCGCCTCTCTGGGAAAATTGAACGCGTTCATGGAGCAGCTCCAATCGGCGATCGCGGGCGGACATAAAATCCTCGTCTTTTCACAATTTGTAAAAATGCTCCAGATAATAGCGTCTCAGCTCCAGGAAGAAGGCATACCCTTCTGTTATCTCGACGGCTCGACAAAGGATAGGCTCGGCGAATGCAACCGCTTCAACCGCGATCCGAAAATTCCCGTATTCCTGATTTCGCTCATGGCCGGCGGAACGGGACTTAACCTGACGGGCGCCGATATGGTGATTCACTACGACCCGTGGTGGAATCCCGCCGTAGAGGCGCAGGCGACGGACCGCGCCCACCGCATCGGCCAGAAAAAGACGGTCTACGTCATGAAAATGATAGCGTCGGGCTCCGTCGAGGAGCGCGTCCTTGCGCTTCAAAAGAAGAAAGAAGCCGTAATTTCGGCTACTGTTTCGACTACAGACTCCGCAATAATGGAGAAACTCTCATCCGAAGACATCGCCTCGCTGCTGAGCGTTACGGATTAAAAATAAAATATCATTATGGATGATTTAATCATAAAAGACAAGGCCTCTCTGCGCGAACGGATGCGTCAATTGCGCAAACGCCTGTCCGGGGATTTGAGAATCAAAGCCTCCGAACGCGTATGCGGGAAACTCGTCAAGAGCCCGGAAATATCCGACGCGACGCCCCCTGACGGGCCTGCGATCGCTGTATATTTCGCGTCTCCCGCCGAAATCGATCTTTCAGAATTCATAAAGTCATCGCTTGAACGCGACGCCAAAATCGTTGCTCCGAGATGGAACGGCGAAACTTATGAACTCGCACGAGTCAAAAGCCTCAATGCAGAAGACGTCAGAAAAGGTCCGATGAATATTCTTGAGCCAGCTGGAAACGATATTGTTAAACCGGAAGACGTCGGAGTGTGGCTGATTCCCGGGCTTGCCTTCACCCGCGACGGCAAACGTCTCGGATATGGAGGCGGGTGGTATGATAGACTCCTTTCCAAAGCCGCTCAAAAATCACTCAAAATCGGAATTGCGCACGATTTTCAGATTGTAGACGACATACCGTCCGAACCGCACGACATCAGAATAGACGGCGTCGTGACATCCGACGTTCAAGCTCCCTAAAAGAACCTGAACGAATATCGGACGGTTTTACAACGGCCAGCCGTCGAAAGACATTTTATCGTACGGACAGTTGCGCGAAAGAGAACGCGAAGACGATAAATCGTATGCGCAGCGCTCTCCTGTAACGATCGAAGTCGTAGGATTGGCCGCATTGAGCCGCTCTATCGAAGCGGGCGAAAGAACCTTGCGGGGCATCTCCCACCACGCTCTGGCCCAGCTATCGACGCTCATACCCTCTTCAAGAACCATCACCGTATAAGTCGAAGCGACGGCTATCTCAAGACCCGTAATGCCGTTGGCGGACTTGAGAAACCCGATCGTTTTCTTATCAGCGGGATGAGGCGCATGATCCGTCGCGAACATAAGAACGCCCTCTTTCACGGCTTTGCGCAATTCAAAACGATCCTCCCTATTGCCGAGAGGCGGCGCCATTTTAAAGTTCGCGTCGTCGGCAGTAAGTTCATCGCAGGCGAAGAGGAGATGATGAGGCGTAGCCTCCGCCGTAACGGGGAGCCCTTCCTTCTGAGCGTCGCGCACAAGTTCAACCCCCTCGGCGGTCGAAATATGCTGAATATGAAGTTTACAGCCCGTGACGCGGCAAACCGAGATATCGCGCCTTACCGCCTCTATTTCAGCCGCAGCGGGAATAACGGGGAGGCTGCATTTTTTAGCGAGGGGACAGTCCCTTATTACGCCGGGACCGACGATGCGGTGGTCAAGCGCATGATCGGCAACGCAGAAATCGAGCCTGGCCGCGCGCGCCATCGCCTCTTCCATCAGTCTATCGCTCTCGACATAACCGCCGTCGTCGGTAAAAAGAGCGGCTCCCGCTTCGGCGAGGCGTTCCAGATCGGCGAGCTCACGGCCGGCGCGCCCCTTCGTTATGCACGCGGAAGGAAGGAGAAGAACGGGCGAATCGAACGAGCGCTGATAATCGAGAAGTTCGACGCTGTCGCAGGCTGGCACCGTATTGGGCATCGTTACGACGGCGCCGAAACCGCCTCGGCGGGCAGCCTCAAGTCCGCTCGCAGTCGTCTCGGCTTCTGGAATGCCGGGATCGCGAAAGTGGACGTGGACATCGATAAATCCGGGAAATGAAAACTGCTCGCTCATCGCTTAACCTCAATATCAATAGATAAACAGCATCTCCCTGTATTTCGGGAGCGGCCACTTAGTATCATCCACAAGTCTTTCGAGACGGTCGACGGTTCTGCGGACCTCCTCCATCTCGGAGATAACCTCACGCGGCATCTCCTTCGAAAGAGCCTTTTCAAGACGCTCGCACTTTATGTGAAGATCGTCCAGCCCGGCTCCGAGTTTAAGCGAAAGCGCCTTAAGCCCCGCGACACCAACCTTAAGACCGTCTTTCTTAGCCTGGCCGATCGCCGTGGCAAGACGCGTGAATTCATCCGCAACAACGGGACGGATCATGGCGCGGGCGATGTCGAGAGCTACGCGCCCTTCGATCAGAATCCTGCGCTCGTACGCCTCGGAGGCGATTTCGTAACGGCTCGCCATTTCGCCCTCGCTCAATACGCCGTAGCGGGAGAAAAGCGAGCGGTTTACGGGATCGTTGTAGGGCTCGACGGCCTCCTTGGTATCGACAAGATTCGGCAGGCCCCTCTTCTCGGCCTCCTTCGGCCAGTCGGCGCCGTAACCGTCGCCAGAAAAGAGAATGCGCTTATGCTTCTTGATAAGGCGCTGCAGAAGCTTCTGAAGCTCCGTATTGAAATCGCCTCCCGCCGCATCGAGCTTGTCGCATATCGCATCGATGGATTCCGCGACGATCGTATTGATGACCATGCAGCTCGCGGCGCAGTTGTGCGACGAGCCGGGAGCGCGGAATTCGAACTTATTGCCAGTAAAGGCGAACGGCGAAGTTCTGTTGCGGTCTGTCGTGTCGCGCGGCAGCGGCGGCATCGTATCGACGCCGATTTTCATGGTCGTGCGGCCCGTCTTCCGACCGGCCTTCCCGGTCTCGATCTCGCGCATGACCTCGGAAAGCTCATCGCCGAGGAATATCGAAATGATGGCGGGCGGCGCCTCGTTAGCGCCGAGACGGTGATCGTTCCCGGCCCCGGCGACAGACATTCTCAAAATGTCGGAATGGAGATCGACGGCGCGGATCACGGCAGAAAGAACTGTGAGAAATATCGCGTTGTCGCGCGGATTGTCTCCGGGCGAGAGGAGATTGCGATCTCCATATGAAAGCGACCAGTTGCAATGCTTGCCGGAGCCGTTGACGCCCTCGAAAGGCTTCTCATGGAGAAGACATACGAGATTGTTCGCTTCAGCCGTCTGACGCAGAACCTCCATGACGAGCATGTTGTGGTCGACGGCGAGATTCATATCCTCGAACATGGGCGCGAGCTCAAACTGGGCGGGCGCGACTTCGTTGTGGCGCGTTTTGGCCGGGATGCCGAGACGCCACAGGCGCTGCTCGACCTCGGTCATAAAGTTGAGAATCCGCGGACGGATCGCGCCGAAATAATGATCGTCAAGCTGCTGATGCTTCGCAGGAGCCGCGCCGAAAACAGTACGCCCCGTCTGAAGAAGATCGGGCCGCTTGAGATAAAAACTCTTGTCGATGAGAAAATATTCCTGCTCGGCGCCGAGCGTGACCGAAACATGGGCCTTCGGGCGCTTGAACTTCTTCATAAGACGCTCGGCCGCACGGGAGAGAGCCTGAATGGAACGGAGAAGCGGCGTCTTCATGTCGAGCGCGGCGCCCGTATAGGCGCAGAACGCCGTCGGGATGCAGAGCGTCGCCCCGTTGCCGTGGCGCTTGATGAACGCGGGCGAAGTGGGATCCCACGCCGTGTAGCCGCGCGCTTCGAACGTCGATCTCAGACCGCCGGATGGAAAACTGCTCGCGTCGGTTTCGCCGCCGATGAGATTCTTGCCGGAAAATCTGTTGACCGCCTGGGCGGGACCCGTCGGCTCGAGAAACGCGTCGTGCTTCTCGGCCGTTCCGCCGGTCATCGGCTGGAACCAGTGCGTGAAATGCGTCGCTCCGTTTTCGAGCGCCCAGTTCTTCATCCCCTCGGCGACCGCATCGGCGATCGACGGATCGAGAGGCTTACCCTCGCGCATCGTCGCGATAAGTTTATCTGCGACGGCTTTGGAC
>JAGCJE010000253.1 GCA_017648225.1 Kiritimatiellia bacterium
CATCCACTCTTCCAGAAGAGGAGAACCGAACGACACAGCGAAGGAAAGACCGATCGTAAGCCAAAGCGCTTTCACATGCGAAGAGAAAACGTCGCCGTACTGGAAAGCGACGACGCAGACTACGGTCAGAAGCCCCATAAGAGGAACTTGATAATCCTCATACGGACACGGGGCCAGCATCTGAACGCCGATGACGGAAAGCGCGCCGATGGCCATCGCAAGAAAAGCGCAGCGGGCGGCAGCTGGAGCAGACCTGAAAAAGTTTTTAACTCCGCCGCCGACAACGGCAAGTCCGGCAATGATGAACATCGGCACATACCAGCGGACAAGACGGCTTAAACTGCCGACCGCGAGAACAGGAGAAAAGCCGCCTCGCGCGGCATGATATTTCTGCGCCGCGCACAAGCCTTGAAATGCCTCGGCATCGCAGAGAAAAGCGCCGTAAACCAAGAGTAGCCCCGCAAAGCCGCCGATACCGAAAAAGAGAAAACTCCATTTAAGGCGGGAATAATTGAAAAGAAGCACAAGACCGCATACCGGCAACAAAAGCCCGAGGCTTATGCGTACGCCTGCGGCCATGGCGAGAAGCGCTGCGCTGACCGTAAAAAGGCCGTATCGCGCCTTACCTTCTCCGGACGCCAAGGCTCTGGCGTAAAACAGATAGCCAAGCGCAACAAACAGTGAAGCCAGAGCATACGTCTTAGGGATTGAAAGATAGTAAAGGTGATAAAGATTACAGGCAAGAAGCACAAAAACCATCAGCTTCGCGGAGCGAGACCTCTTGCCCGGCAAAAGCTGCGCAGCCGTTAAAACCGCGACAGCTATACTTGCAAAACCTAAAAAAGACGTAAACGCACGCGCCCCTACAAGCCCGAAGGAATTCCAAATGAACTTAAAGGGAGAATACACCAAAGGCATTAAAGGACCTTGGGTATAAAAGAAATCCCGGTACAACATCTTACCTTCTGAGACAAGATTAGCCGCATAAAGATACCAACCTTCATCCTGATTCAACCCGCCGAGCCAAACGGCGGCAACGGCGAGAAAAATCGAGGCAAGGAGGCTTAAAAGCCAATATTTTTTATACGATTCCATTTTAGTGCTTTTAAGCCAATATTATACCAAATATTTCAAATAGCGGCCAATGGCCGACGCTCAACGAAGATCTGTATGTATTACAGATCCTTCTCGTCAACCGTCTTCATTACCGCCGCCGCGTGTTTGGCTTCGTCGGAAGCGGGAGCTTCAGTTTCGGGAACCGTGACGACGTAAATATCCTTAAGCTTGAAGTTGTCGTTAATCTCTGTCATTTCCTTAGGATTGATCTGCTTGCGGGTAGCACCGAACCAAACGGCCTTAACCTTGAATTTCTTACCCTCTACACGAAGTTCCTTGGGGATGTTCGCCTCAAGCGTATGCCAGCCATGGAAGCACTGATAGCCGCGATACGTATCAAATCCCGACGCATAAGTCTTACCCTTCTCGTCCTCGAATGTAATCGAGAGTTTAGAGAAGGAAGAGTTGCCATAAAGTCTGACGGCAATTCTGGTATTGGGCTTATAGGTGATAAAGGGAACCGACTTCTTGAATTCGACACCACCATACTCCCAAGCAATATCAGGGATAACGCCACCGAGCGCGGGAGAATGCTTGTTGGCGAAAAGTCCGCCGCCGGAACCGCCGAGCTGACCTTCACCGCCGCCGCCGATCATGTGGGAGATTTTCTCGCCGCCGCAAAGAAGAACACTGTCTTCACCATTGGTGGACTTGGACTTTCCGAAAACGCCGCCCTTACCGCCGCGGCCAACGCTGCCCGTAAAGACCTCGCCTCCGTTTACGCGAACGCGGCGATAATCCATGCCGCCCGCGCCGCCGCCGCCCGCGCCGTAATTCGGAGCAGCCGCACCGCCGCCGCCACCGCCGGCTACTACGAGAAACTCGCAGACTCCGGCTTTGCGGACAGTAACGCGAATTTTATCGCCGGGAGCGAATTTGTAGACCTTTTCATCAGCCTTAATGACGATTATACCGTCGCCACCTCTGCCGCCGTTACCCTTCATCGAATGGCCCGCGCCGCCACCGTCGCCGAAACCGTTGCGGCCCTCGGCGCCGTTGACAGAACTGCGGTTGCTGCGATCCTGACAGTCTCCGCCTTGACCGCCCTTTGCATAAACGAGATTCTCGCCCGT
Organism: Kiritimatiellia bacterium; assembly: GCA_017648225.1. GTDB lineage: Bacteria > Verrucomicrobiota > Kiritimatiellia > RFP12 > UBA1067 > UBA1067. The sequence goes on from JAGCJE010000253.1 coordinate 2,190, forward strand.
AATCGCGCACTCGCGGCCAGAACCGCCGGGCTGCGGGCCTTGGGCCTTACCCTTAGTCTGACCATAAAGACCAGGACCGCCCGCGCCACCGCCGGAGCCGCCGGTGCCAGGACCGAAGCCGTCTGATCCGCCTCCGACATTGCCGTAACGCGTATCAATTACGGTCTTATCCAATTTAGCGACTAAAGCCTCACCAACCTGCGGATCCTTTTCCATAAATAAGTCGAATTTGCCGCGGAACATCGGAGCTTCATGGGCAACACCGAGATTGCCGGGGCGCGCAGCGTTCGAAACGAATGAATTCTTAGTCGTACATTCAAACACCTTCTCGTATTTACGACCAGCGAGACCTTGCTGGAAGTGACGGACGATTTTAGCGCTCTCCATCTTTTCGGTGGAGACGATGTAACAAGGCGACGAACCGATATCGATTTCGCCGTTGGCGGCAAGCGCAGATTCATGACCCCAGATATCATAAACCTTAATGTTAGCGCTAGATGGGAATTTTACCTTAGCGGTCGCGCCGAACTGAGGCGTCCAAAGAGCGTACGCGAAATCAGGTGTCTTACGATTACGGCGGAACTCAGCGATATACGAGCAATTCTCACCGGAATCGACCATTCTAAGGAACTGCGGACAATCGAGAATACGCGTTAAAACGGCGAGAGCCGTGAACATTCTCTTAGGATAGGAATAGGGATAGAACTTACACTGTCCGCCCGCGCCCCAGTTCGTATCATAATACGCGTCATTGGCATCTTCGAGGTGACCTGTCGAAATAATATCGCACCCCCAGATAAGGCAGATAAGATAATCGCGAACGGAGAAGTCCGTTATCTGCATAATCTTGTCGCGCGACCATGTACGCTGGACCGTGCGCTCAGGACGGAAAACGAATTCATTACACGCATTAACCGTCACATTCGAATAGCCGAAAACACGCGCCGTTTCGCGAAGAGCCCAGAACATGCCAGGAGATTCGCGGTTGGCGTTCAATTCGGGCATCGTTGTAAAGCCCTTCGATTCAATGCCGAGCTGATCAACGAGATTAAGATCAAAACCGTTTCTTAAAAGGCATGCGATTTTCTGGGAGGAAGAAGAACCATTACCGATCATAATGCGCTTATTCGGGAATTCCTTACGCATGCGCTTGCAGAATTCGGTACAGAAAAACGCCTCCCAGCGCTCTCTGGCCGCCTGACTCTTATGGAAGTCGTCGGGGTTATCAAAATCCCAACCGCGATATTCGCCGCGCACAGCCGGCCTCTGGCCCGCGACTTCACTCGCGAGATCCTTGCCGCCCTGCTCATGGAGAAGCTGGATAACCTCGCAATGCGGAAACTTCTCGAACGCCTCACGGGCTTTCACTACACCACGGTCAAACTTCTTAACAAGCTCATCATACGTCTTCGTCGGGAACCCTGGATTATATGGGAGCTGCTGATAAATCGAGCTCATTGTAACCTTCCAAGGCTTACCCTCCTCTTCACTCTTTACATGCAGCGCCTGACCCCAAGTTTTACGATAACCAGCCTTACGCATGATATCGAGCTGTTCAATCGGATTGGGGTTAGAGCCGTGATAGCCGTTCAAAAGCGGCCAACACGCATAAGGCGACTCGTAGCCCGCCTCGCGATCGTCGGGAGCGAGAACAGTAAACGCCGCTTCGTGTTCAGCGATTTCACGACCGGTTTCATCCTTAAACTTGTAGAACAATCCGTACCAACCGACGCCAAAACGCTTAAGAGGAATCGGTATAGTAAACTTATCGCCGCACTTGGCGAGTTTAAACTTCTTAGACCCCTTATTAAGCGTCTTAAAGTAAGGATCAGTAACTTCAATTTCGAAAGTACCCTCAACATCGTCAGTCTCTGCAATAATCTCTACAGAGCACGCCTGCTCATCCTTGCCTTGCTCAAAGATATTACCGCGAACAGGATTTTTAACCTTAAATGAGAATGGAGCTTCCTGAAGCGTCGCGCCGAAAATCTGAACCGAAGTCGCCTTATTCCAGTTTCTGCCGCCGTCACCTACGAAATCGAAGTCGAGCGAGAACTTATTCATAAAGCGCGAACCGAGCTTATTGGGATCGAGTTTAAGGCGGACAATATAAAGCGGAGTTTTTACGCGCTTGCCGCTCTCATCAGTATACTCCAGCTCACCGATCTGTTTCTTATTCGGCGCGGGCTTATCGAGCCTAAGCTTGGAAACATTAATATTACCGTGAGTACAGCCGTCGCCGAGTTTGGCGAGCTGAGTACCCAAAATAGGCTCACGCCCTTTCATCGGGATATCGGCGCAAACGACCCACGCGTAAAGCCAGGACTTGCACGGAACCACCCAATGCATATACTCGGGACCAGTCTTATAGCGCGTACGCGAAAAGAGAGGATCCCATGTAAGGTTACGATGAACCGTCGTCTGACGAACCTTGGACTGGTCGACGGAATTCTCGGGCTCCCAAACATCTATCAAAACCTTGCCGAACTTCTTAACGCCGGAACCGATCGAAAGTTTTGCACCCTTGGCTAGAAGCGGATGGGGACGGGCGGGATCAAGCTTCGGCAGAGAATATGAGCCCTGCTGGGTAAGAACTTCGACATTACCCTTCTTAACTATCGTCATCGCCTTCGATTTCTGAGATACTCGCGCATCCGACACGGGATTTACACCGGGCAATTTACCGACGAGTGATCCGTCAATAAAGATAAGAGTACGGTTCTCTTCAGGGTCGGGGAGAAATCTAAAAGTATAAGCACGTTCCTTGCCGGTAGCGTACATCTTACGCCACTCGGGCATAAATTTAAGAACGTCCTTATGAGGATAAAGGCCGTACCCGGAATGGAAGTAAGGTAAATGGGAATATTCGATAGTATCTTTAATACCATCGCCCTTAATCCAAACTAAACAATCCTTATAATATGTTCGCTTAGGAAGTTTATCCTTTTTTCCCATCCTTATAAGCTGTACGCGCGTAGCATACGCGACATAGCGGTCTTCATCAGCCTGAACACCCCCCTTATGAGGACCTGCCGAAGGATAGCGTATCTGATACGAAGATTTTTCAGCGCCTTCGCGGGAAATAGAGAATTCACCGAACCCCTTTACCACAACTTCAAAAGCAGTTCCTGCGAAAAGAGCGGCATTGCAAGTCAACACTAAAAACAATACAGCGAAAATCTTTTGTAATTTCATAAAATATAACCTCTTAGAAAATATTTTAATATTATCTCATATAATTTATTTCCATACAACTATAAAATTAACTACGAAATATCCAACCTTTCCTAGTGCGCTTTTATCCATTCTACAAAACATAGAAAGAATAAATGCAAATGGCAAAAGATGGAGATATTCCTGCGTTAATCATTTAGCGCGAGCGGATAAAAATGCCGTCGCGTCAGCCATGGCAAGATCGGTCAGCGCCGAAAGGCACCAGTTCTGCATGAAATTATAACTGCTCTTACCCGACCCTGCCGGCGAAAAAATGGGGATCGGTCCCCAGACATAAGATTCATACTTTTGGGTATAATCCTTAAAGAGACAAACCCTGCCGGTGGACATATCGTAAATCTTCATCCGCGCCGACCATGTCTGAACGCCGTAATCGGCAGTCAGACACGAAAAGAGCGTCCACGCCAACGATGCGGCGCTTTCACCGTTGGACACGAAAGGCCCTGAGAAGGCGACGTCAATTCTGTATTGAGGAACGGTCGATTGAAGCGTAAAACCGCATTTTTCAAGCGTGTCGGTCGCGCGATCGATATAGGCAGAAGTGTTTTCAACTTGCGGAACATACGTTTCGGTAGCAACAGTCGTATAAGTATGGGTATGGTGCCGATGACGACGGCACGGCGTCGACGAATGAACAGTCTCCCATCCGTATACGGGAACGTAAGTCGTTACCGTCGCCTCAAAACCCGACAGCTGAACGGCCAGATTTTTATCAGCTTGTACAGATGTTTGGACAGGAGCGGGAAACTCCGTTTCCGAAACAGTGAAACAACCGGCGAGAAAAACCAAAATGGATGCGATTGCGATAAGTTTAGCTTTCATACGGATATTATATCATAAAATATCGCGTTGAAAACATCTGAGCGCGTCATTCAACGACGCATACACCATGCAAAGACTAAGTATCAGAAAAAGAGATCGCGCTCGCCGCGGCATGTAGCCTCGTACTGCTTCATCACCGTCGGATAGAATTTCGGCAGCCACTCGCGAATTCCCTCAAGCTCGCGCCCGATAAGCGTTTCGCCAGCCTTGCGCGTTTCATCGGAGGCGAAATCGTCGAGCCACTCGCGGAACGTCAAAACGGCGTTGATCTTGCAGAACTTACCCTCTCGCCCGGTCTTAAGCGCATCCATGATGCACCCTCCCGTCCTGCCGCAGCGGTAGCCGGCTGTGCAGAAGCTCGTAATCGTCCCGCGCGAGGCGAGATAGCGGACCATCTCGTCGAGGGAACGGTTGTCGCCGAGCATAAACTGCTGGCGCTCCTTCTCCTGGTGCGATTCGTTCTCAAAATCGCTGTAGCCTTTGATCGCGATATTGGACGAGCAGTCGAGCTGCGTCATGCCGTGATTCAACACCCTGTTGCGGCTCTCGGCGCTCTCTCGCGCGGTCACAATCATACCGGTATACGGAACCGAAAGTCTCGCGATGACGAGAATCCTCGCGAAAGTGTCGTCGTCGATGAGCCACGGAGACTCCTCGGGAACCCTTGTACCCGAAGCCGGTTCAAGGCGCGGGAACGAAAGCGTATGAGGACCGATGTTGAACCAGCGCTCAAGATCGCGCGCATGCATCACGGTCGCCAAAAGTTCGAATCTCCAGTCGCAAAGGCCGTAAAGAACACCCAAGCCGACATCGTCGACGCCCGCCTCGAGACAGCGGTGGAACGCCGTGGTGCGCCAATCGTAATCACCCTTCACGCTCCACGCGGGATGCATCTCTTCGTAGAGTTTGCGGTTGTACGTCTCCTGAAAAACCTGAAAAGTACCGATTCCGACGGATCTGAGGACTTTAAGATCGTCGATGGGCAAGGGAGCCGCATTGACATTAACGCGGCGGATGGCGTTTTTGCACCCGGAACGCGGAGCAGGGACCTGTCGCGCGTAACACGTCTCGATCGTTTCGGCGATATATTCAGTCGAGGTCGACGGATGTTCACCGTAGACGGCGATAAGACGTTTGTGACCGATTCGCCCGGCGAGAACGTCGAGTTCCTCCTTAAGCTCGTCCATCGTGAGAACGCGACGCTTCTGAGCCTCGTTACCCTCGCGGAAGCCGCAGTATTTGCAGCCGTTCACGCAGAGGTTGGACATATAAAGCGGAGCGAAAACCACGAGTCTGTTGTCATAAACCTTGTGCTTGATCCTGTCGGCTGCAGCGCGCATCTCCTCGAAAAGCTCGGGGTCCGTTACCTGCATTAGAACCGCTGTCTCTTCGGGCAGCAGAGTCTCGCATGTCGACTCGCTCTTGGCGATGATCTCACGCACTCTCGCGGGATCTGCCGGAGTTGAATCGATCTTCTCAATCAACGAATTGATGAGCTTTTCGTCGATAAAATGCTTGCCGCCGGGAAGATACTTGTCAATCTCTTCCCTTATTATAAACCTCTTCGTGTAGTCCGCGGGGCTTTCAAACTTGCGAATTTTTGAACAATCTGCCATATCCGACTCTCTTTTTTATTGGTCGAATATTATACCATAAAATGAAGATATCGGGGCGGAATTGTTCCCGGTCACATCGTTGTTGAAGCTTTCGGATTTCTATGATATAATTTGCCCTGATTTTTACCCTTACTGGGGGTGATCCGGTTTCGACGGGATATGCCGAGGTCAGATCGCGCGTCGTGGATCCTCGTTGGCCACGTAAAAAACGAGGGAAAAAAGTAATTGCCAACAACGATTACGCTCTTGCCGCCTAATTAAAGGCCGCATGTCGAAGCGCCGATGTCTGCTGAGCGCCTAGGCATCATTTAGCAGGCCACGCTTAAGGGGGCTCCTCTCGCTCGCTTAAGGGTGCCGAATCGAGTGGATGGTTGGGGATAAGCCCGTTGGTCGGCGTACCTCAGCCGAGATTAAAGGCCTAATACACGCGTAGAAGTTTGGTCAGAGCTGTTTCGGACAGGGGTTCGACTCCCCTCACCTCCATATCAGGGAATAGGTAATAGTGAATAGGGAATAGGTGTGGATAGGTAGCCAAAAACCTATTTCCCTGATATGGAAACTATTCGTTATTCACTATTCATTCTTCACTAAAAAAAGCATAAAATTACTTCTTATATCCGGTCGCCTTGGAATTCCAGGCGCACAGGAAAAGTATCATGCCGACGAGAGCGAAAACCGCGAACGAGCAAAGCGCCGCGCCCCAGCCGTAATGCGTTTTGATGAACGCGACACCGATTCCCGAAACGAGCGTCGAGAGATATCCCATAATGCCGGTAAAGCCGTTGGCCATCGCTGCGGCCTCCTTAGTCGCCTGATTTGCGGCTATAATACCGATAAGAGCCTGGGGACCGTAAATGCAGAACCCGGCTCCCATCAGGAGCAATGTCGCCTGCCAAATCGGGGCGCCCGAGGGGAGATACCAGAATCCGAACGAGAAGAGCGCGGCGAAAAGCATGCAGAATACGCACGTTCTGACCCCGCGCCCCTTAAACCACTTGTCGGTTACCCAACCTGCGAAAATCGTACCGACGACAGCCGCGAGTTCGAACGCGATGGTCATAAGACCGCCCTTGGCGACGGGAATCCCCTTAAACTGCTTAAGGAACGTAGGGCCCCAGTCGAGAAATCCGAAACGTACGATGTAGACGAAAAAGTTCGCGAACGCGATAAGCCAGATGACGCGATTACCGAACACGAGACGGCAGCGCTCGGCAGACGTAACGGTAGCCTTGGATTCAGCTTCCTTCTTTCCTCCGTCGATTTCAAGTTCCTCTACACCGGCTTCGGTAGGAGAATCCTTAACACAGAAAAAGCAAAAAACCGTCGCTCCTGCGGCTAATGCAGCAGGCACCCAAAAGCACCATCGCCATCCAAGTCCAAGAGGACCCAGCAACAAAGAACAAAGACCAAGAGCCATAACGGCCCCGAACGAGTGCGACGTATTCCAAAGAGACATTTTCGTCGCCAGCTCCTTAGGATGAATCCAATGGGTGAGCATTTTAGCGCATGGCGGGAAACCCATGCCCTGAGTCCAGCCGTTAAGCACCCAGAATACGGCGAAAAGTATCGAAAGCGAAGTGCATCCGAACAGGAGGTTCATGAGCGCCGAAAGCGCGATACCGACAGTCATGAAAACGCGTCCGTTAAGACGATCGGCCCAAAAACCGTTCACGAAGCGGCTCAAGCCGTAAACGATACCATGAACAGTAAGCATCGTGCCGACGGCATAAGTGGAAATTACGCCCTCTTCGAGCATTCCCGGCTGGGCCATCGAAAGATTCTTTCGCGTCAGATAGAAAAACGCATAGACAATCGCGCTTGAAAGAATGAATTTAGTCTGAGCCCTGCGAAAGCTTCTCTCGTCATTCATTTTTTAGATACCCTTCTTACTTTTCGTCAATCTTATTGAAGGTCTCAACCGTTATCGCGGGCGGAGTACCCGTATACTTAGCGAGATCGTCGACTGTAGTCTCGCCCGAAAGGACGCAGACAAAGTCAACACCTGAATTATCGGCTATCGCCTTATCGGTGTAAAGGCGGTCTCCGACAACTGCTATCTGTTCGGGTGTAAAGCGGTCAAGAACTGTTTTAAGGAGAGTGGGGCTGGGCTTGCCAAAAACATTGCTCGGCTTCATACCGTTCGTGATTTCGAGGAACTTCATCATTCCTCCGATATCCGGTATCGGGCCGCGCTCGCTCGGGCAGCAGTTGTCGGGATGGGTCGCGACAAAATCAACCGGAGTCTGATTAGCCGTTCTGATCGGACACATCGGGCTCGGCGGAACATTACGCATATTCCAAAGGCTCGTCGCGTTAGCGAGTTTCTCGTAGGTAAGCTCCTTATCGTATGTAAGCGCGATAAGTTCGTTCTCCTCGGGATTATACTCGAACTTAACCCCAACATCGGCCAAACGCTCCGTCAAGTGGGCCTTAACCTTCTCGCTCGCCAAAAGATAAACCGACTTATAGCCCTTCTCGCGGATATACGCCTCGAGCGTAATGAGCGGAGTTAAAATCTCTTGAGGTTTAACGGGTATATTCGCACCCGCAATCTTCTTAATATACTCGTCGGGGGTCTTGGACGTATTGTTCGTAAGATAGAAAAACGAAAAGCGACCGCTGTTGATGGATTCAATTACAAAATCAACCGCAGGCTTAATGGGATCGGGACCCATAAAGAGCGTACCGTCGAGATCGCAGACAAATGCCTTTTTCTTCGTTATGTCGAACATTTTTAGCCCCTTTTACATATTAGCCGTAGCGACGATATCTACACCCGTTCCGGCAACACTAGGAATAATCACATCCCCAATCTTTACAGGAAGCTGAACCGTCATCTGATGCATCGCGAAAAGTACCGCGTCGATCGCGCCCTTAGGTACGGGACGCGCAGTCTTTACGGGGAGCGGCTTACGCATACCCGCGACTTTAACGAGCCCCGTCACCATACGGGTAGGATTAATTAGCTCATTCTTACCGTACTCTTCGCCGCGAGGACAAGCGTTACCTGTAACGACTACCTCATTACCGTTCTTCTCAACATCAAGCTCGCAACCGCGCGGGCAGCTGATACAAATCATCTTCATTTTAAAAATCTCCTCAAATTCTCGACTTTAGCGCGTAATTGGCCGCCGCTCTTCCTGCAATTTCGGAGTCGCGGCTTACCCAATCGACGAGATCGTATACTCTTACGACATTGCCGCCCGCGAAAATACCGGGAACAGTCGTCGCCATATTCGCATCGACCTTAGGCCCGCGCGTCTTGGG
>JAGCJE010000254.1 GCA_017648225.1 Kiritimatiellia bacterium
GGAGGCAGCGTGGAAAAAGGAGGTGAGCGCGAGCGGACCAGAGTGGCACCTTATCGGACATCTTCAGAGCAACAAGGTCCGTCAGGCGCTTGAGATTTTCGATTTCATCCACTCTGTCGATTCCGTAAAACTGGCCGACAGAATAAATTTCATCGCGGACGAGATCGGAGCTCGCGTAAGGATTCTTCTCGAAGTCAACGTCTCCGGCGAGAAGTCTAAAAACGGAATGTCGCCCGAGGAGGTCGAGCCGACGATCGCTCACATCCTGGAAGAATGTCCCCGCATCACGGTTGAAGGTCTCATGACGATGGCTCCGTTTTCCGAGAATCCCGAAGACGCGCGGGTCTACTTCAGGCGCTTGAGGGAATTGCGCGATACGGCCGAGAAAAATCTTAACGTCGGCCTGAAGCACCTTTCGATGGGAATGAGCGGCGATTATGAGGTTGCGGTCGAGGAAGGCGCGACGCTGGTCCGTCTCGGGACCGTCCTTTTCGGCGACAGGCCGAAAATTAGATCCGTCCGCGCTTGCGCGGGAGATGACGATTTTTCTGCAGGCGCGCTCGACTCGTATTCCGGGGCGGGGCCGACCGTCAGGGTGTTGGATTGACAGAATATGAAAAAGCGTCTTCATTTCGTGATAACCGCGGGACCGACGAGAGAGTTCTTAGATCCCGTGAGGTTCCTGTCGAATCCGTCGACCGGCAAGATGGGCTTCGCGGTCGCCCGCGCGGCGGCGAGAGCGGGTCATGAGGTTACGCTCGTCGCCGGGCCCGTGGCGCTTAAAACGCCGCGCGGCGTAAAGCGCGTAGATGTCGTGAGCGCGCGCGAAATGTTTGCTGCTGTAATGGAGGCGGTGACGCCGGGATGCGTATTCGTCGCGACGGCGGCGGTCGCGGACTGGCGCCCGGCAGAATGCGCTGGCAAGAAATTAAAGAAGACGGAAATGTCTGACGTTATAAAGCTCGTGAGAAATCCCGATATTCTCAAATCGGTTGGCGGATGCGTTAAAATCGGTTTCGCGGCGGAGACGAACGATGTTCTTAAGGAGGCATCCCGAAAATGCCGCGAGAAGAATCTCGCGATGATCGTCGCCAACGACGTTACTGAAAAAGGCGCTGGATTCGGTTCGGACACGAACCGCGTCGTCTTTGTTTATCCTGACGGGCGAAAGGAACCGCTTAAGAAAATGTCAAAGCTCGCGGTGGCGGGCAGGATTGTGAGGGCTTGTGAAAACATTTGTTCTTAACGGCTGGGCGTCGAGCAAGGAGGCGTGGGATCTCTGCCTTTTCGAGCGCGAGAGAATTTTCACCTATACCGAACTTCTTGACGGCGTTGCCGAGGACGTGCTTGAGAAAGAAAAGGAGTTCGTTCTTGTCGGCTGGTCGATGGGCGGCAGCTTCGCGCTTAAGTACGCGATGAAGTTCCCGAAGAAACTGAAGGGCCTTGTTCTTGTCGCCGCGACGCCCCGTATGATGCGCGACAACAACTGGGAGGGGATGACTCCGCGCCGTCTCGCCGCGCTTGAGGCGGGGCTTAAGATGACGAAGGGCGAAGGCTTCTTCGGAACAGTTGAAGGTCGCCCCAATCCGTATAAGATGGACAGCGACGAGAATCTTGCCAGGGGCCTTGAATATCTAAAGAGTACCGATTTGAGACTTGATCTTATAGATCTTCTCGCATCGGGGAAGGTACGTTGCCCCGTATATATTTTTCAGAGCGAGAACGACGGCATCGTTCGCGCGTCGAACGCCAGGTTTTTAAGTACGGTTTTCCCTCACGCCGAACTTGAGATGATATCAGGCGGCGAACACGCGCTCCCAGTTTCGATCCCCGAGAAAATCGACGTTGCCGTCGCCAGTTGCGTATTGTAATTTGGCGGAGAGGGAGGGATTCGAACCCCCGGACCCTTGCGGGTCAACGGTTTTCAAGACCGCCGCTATCGACCACTCAGCCACCTCTCCAAATTTCATCACATTTGATAAAACACAAATGTTACGAATATTATATCAAAATTTTCGCTTCTCGTGTTGGCGGTATTTACATTAGGGCGCCGCATGTGAGGCGGAAAGATTCATGGAGTCGTTTGCATGACGAATGAATGTATGATAAAATGGCATTTCACAAAGTGAAGGCTTTGAAATGCGAGAACCCGCCGTGGTTCGTAAAGACGATGGGGACAGTCCCCGGCAGATGAGGAGATAAATGATGTTAACGAGACGATTTTTTATCGGGGGACTTGCAGGTTCCTTCGCCCTCGGTGCGAACCGTGTTTTCGCGGCGACAGGCAAGGCGCTGGAGTCGGGGCGCCCCGAGCTGACGTTCGGCGTTGTTTCTGATATTCATATTGCGATGGCGAAAGGCGGCGCGGGCCTTGATCTCCATTATTGTACAGAGACATTTAAGTCTACGCTTATGCGCTTTCGCGATGCGGGAGCCGATGCCGTCGTAATCGCCGGCGATATGGCGCATTTTGGGCTCGGTGATGAACTTCTCGCGGTCGGCAAGGCGTGGGAGAGTGTTTTCCCGAACAACCGCGCGCCGGACGGAAGAATAGTCGAAAAGTTTTTCGTCACGGGAAATCATGATAATTATATTGGGCGTGCGCGTCGTGTGTATGCCGATAAGGACGTTGCGCGCGCTAAGGCGTTTTCAAGCGACTACGCCAAGTGGTGGGATTTAGCGTTTCATGAAGAGTGGAAGAGTGTATTCGAGAAGACGATAAAAGGTTATTCGTTTGTCGGGTTCAATTGGATGATCGGAGACTGTAACGGAAAAATCGAAAGATTCACCAATGAAATTCCGAATTGGTATTCCAAAAACGGCAAAAGTCTCGATCCGTCCCGACCGTTTTTCCATATTCAGCATCCGCACCCGAAGGGGACCGTATACGGGCCGACCGTTTGGGGCCAGGATAACGGCGACTCGACCAAAACTTTGACAGCGTTTCCGAACGCTGTAACATTCTCCGGCCATTCCCATACTTCCATTACGGATGATCGCAACATTTGGCAAGGCGCTTTTACATCTGTCGGTTGCGGAACTCTTCGCGACGTCGGTTTTTCAGTGCCGGGAGTAAAACTTCCCGAGGCCGGCCTTGAGAATTACAACGCCAACAAAAAGAAAAAGAACGCCCGTGAGTTGGACGGCGTTAAGGCGATGGATGCACTAAATCGTTTAGAGTGTCGCCAGGAACAGCTTGTGAGAGTTTATTCGGATCACATGACATTCTCCAAGCGTGAGGCCATTAGCGGCGGATCGCTGGGGCCAGATCTCGTAATGCCTCTTCCTGCGGCAGAGGCCAAGCCGTTTGATTTTAAGGTGCGCGAAGCCAAGGCCATGGCGCCAGAATTTTCGAAGGGCGCCGCATTGGAGATCAAGCTTTCAGAAGGCATGGTACGTAAAGGTAGGCGGAAGGTTCCCGTATTTGAGATTGTCATTCCTCAGGCAGACGCTCTGAGGAATGTCCGTGCAGCGCTTTATGATGTTGAAATAACTGCTGCGGACGGCTCGAAGCTGGCGCTCGCCGTTTTTAATAACGCCTATCGCCATTCGCCTGATACGCCGAAGGGTAAGACTAGGACCGTCTGCAGCGTAGCGTGCGAGCGAATTCCGAAGGGCCCCTTTACTGTTTCCGTCCGTGCGGTTTCGTGCTGGAACCGCCGCAGTACACCGCTTGTAAAAACCGTAAAAGCTGTTGAGGTTTAACAGGTGGTTGTCTTGTTTTCAGTCCAACTGACGATTTTAATCATGGGAGTATAATTATGAATAAAAAGAGTGCGTTTATTTTGTTCTGTTCGGTGTTGTCGTGCCTGAGCGCGGTTGCGGCTCAAAAACACAGAAACAGCGCCCCTGAATTCCGCACATATTCTTTCGGGGCTGCCGAAGAGAGCGACTCTATGCGGGTCAACATTAAGTTTAACGGACCTGCGTCAGGTATAATGGAGCTTTATCCCGAGTCGACTAATGATGTTATCTCGATTCATTTTTCGCCGCGCTCGCAGCATGATTATCATGTATGGGGTAAAAGAGAAAAGCAAGACGTTTACCATTACAACGGGCTTAGGTTAGATGTCAGGAGTAAACATAAAACTCGCTACATTGGTTTCTTTAATATTTGGTGGGGCTATGAGTTTGTTTATTGGTTCAGGCCTTTCTTCGATGCGAGTAAGGGTCTTTACGATCATAAGCAGGTTACCGCTTTTATGCCGAAATGGGAGAAGGACTGGCCGCTTTTTGAAAACCGGGAAATGGAGTTTAAGTTTGAATACAATAAAGAGCGCAACAGGACGGAAGTTTGGCTCGACAGAAATTTTGCCGGCAGCATGAGCTATAAAGGAAAGCTCAAAAAGATCAATCTCAAACTACGCACTCTTTCAACTAAAAAAGACGAACCGGCCGGTCCTAATCCTACAGCGACCTGCGAAACTTATACTGCGAAGATTGCCTCTAACATGAAGCTTCCCGCTCGCCGCGGTCATGTCAACGATCTCATGCGCGAGAACGCTAAAATCGTAATAGATCCGAAATTTAAAAAGACGCTCGGCGGCATGTTGGAGATTTGGCCCGCGGAATTGTCGTGCGATTCGGGTCTTCATATCCGCACGCAGCACGCGCGTTCGTTCGGTTCGGATCCCTACTATAATCGTACGCCTTGGCAGACGGGGCCGGAGTATATGCATTGGACCGTGCCAGGGAAATTCTATCACGAGGCGCTCATTCTTTGCGCGAATGTGCCGCGTAAGGATACGACGCCTGTGCTCGGCACAATCCTCGGGCGCTACGGTGTCGCGGCGAATCCTGAGAATGTCGCGGCGACGTTTACTGATCTCTCGGATGAGGCGGTGCAAAAAAACAAAGATGTGCGTAAAGTCGGCGTTTTGAAGTATCTAGAAAATGGTGAAGAAAAAGAAACTCCGCTGTATCTCGTCCGTCAGCGGATCAATATCGGTAAAATGCTCCATGTAATCAACGACAAGCAGGTTTTCGGATATAATGAAATTACAAAGCGTCATAGTTTTATGCCGCGATTCCAGCGTGACTCAGGTAATTACCTCGATTTTGAACTTATCGGCGCTAAGAATCAAAACAAGATCCGCTCGTCGATTCAGGTATTCGGCTGTACGCTTAGAACCTCTCCTTATAAGATGGATATCGTCGAATCGGAGCGCGGCAATATTTTCCACAATGACGAGAAGCCCGAGACGGGTGTAGAAGTTGTCGCTTCGCACGATAACGTCAAGGGTTCTGTCGCTTGGGAAATTCTCGACGATAATTTCATGTCGCTTAAATCGGGCGAAATTCCTTTCAGCCTTGCGAAGAAGGGCGAGAAGAAGATTCTCAAAGTCGATCTCAATATGGATCAAGTCGGCTGGTATATGCTTAAGTATCAGTTTAAGGACGCTAAAGGGACGACAATCGTTAAGCATGATGCCGCGTTTACGCTTCTTGGGAAGAACGACCGTGAAGCCGGCTACGAGTCGCCTTACGCGTGTTGGCCTCAAGGTACGTCGTACACGTACAAAAAGGATAGGGGTGGATTCGGTTTCTGGAATCTCGGTAAATCGCAGTGTAACCCCAATCGCGCAGAGGTTGCCGAGATTATGTATAAGGCGGGCTACCACACGGCGTGGGGCGTTCCAGCAAAAGACGAGAATGAATTTGCCGAATATAAAATCACCGTAAGCGCTCTTTCTGATTTCTGTAACGGTATCTATTGGCCGGCGAACCTCCGCTATAACGAGAAGGATCTTCAGGCGATTTCGAATAGACTTGATAAGGCTGTTGAAGCGTATCGCGAACAGATAAAGCGCTATCCGCACTGCAAGACGATTCAGATTCTTCACGAGCAGGGCGGAAAGGTTATTTCGAAGGAACTTTTAGGCGAGGTTAAGGTCGAAGACCGTAAACCCTACAAGGGTCTTGAAAGTCCCCATCTTCTCGTTTGGGCTACAGAGTGCGCCAAGCGCATGAGAAAGGAATTTCCAGGCTACCATCTTCAGCTCGGCAACGGTTCGAGCTCGTGCGAGATGATCGGATTTCTTTTGCGCAACGGATTCGATCTCAGTCTCGTCGATACTCTCGGCATTGAATCGAAGGGTTTCTATACGATGTCTGAAATCTGCCGCGAGTTCGAGTCTCCGGGCATGCTTTGGGCGCTTAAGGAGACGGCCGCGATGTACGGCTACTCCAATATGCTCGTTAATGCGTGTAACGAGTACGTATTCCGCCCCGAAAGACCTGCGGACGTAGCTAAATCAAGGCCCTACGATCTGCGTATGCGCATGACGAATTACGCGATGCGCGATTGCCTCGTATCGCTCGCGCACGGGTGCTGGACGATCTCGATAGGTCACATCGAAGACTGTGACGAACCCTACTACAATACGAACTGGGGAGCCGGCGGTCAGTGTACGTTCTATCCGATGTCGTACCCCAAGCGCATGTTCACCGCGCTTGCCAATTTGACAAAGGTTCTCGACAAGCCCAAACTTTCGAAGTGCATCGACGTAAAGAATGCCAATGCGGTCTGGGCGGTTGAGTTTTTAAGAGAGCGCAGAAAGCAAGATTACGCTACGGCCGTATGGGCGGCTTCGGCACACGGAAAGATCGAAATGGAATATCCTAAAGGAGTAACGGTTCGCCATATCGATTGGCAAGGCCGCTCTAAAGACATAAAAGTTCCTTCAACAGGAAAGTTCATTCTTGATGTTGGGCCTACACCATATTATTTAGTCTGTGACGAAAAGGCAATCGGAGCGACATACCTTGGGGCCAATAAGGTAAGCTTGCCTTCAAATATTAAGAAGATTGCTTCGGTAACTCCTAAGACGGTCTACATCCAGACGAACGGTCATAAGGGTTGGTGCCATCAGGGTTGCGCGTGGGGATATTTCAACATGAAGCCGTATCATGATGAAGAGCTTAATATGGATGCTACGGAGTTTGTACTCGACCGCACAAAGGTTAAACCCGCCTCTCAGGCTATTGAGGAGCTTTGCACTTTCGGTTTTAATTCAAAACAGGTTGATCCCGCTGGATATGACGAAATCGGTATCTGGGTCAAGGGCAACGGCACATTCGGGCGCACAACACTTATGGTCAATACGTCTTCGGGTACGCGTCGCGTCGGTGCGTTCCAAGACCGCTCGTCTATCTGTTTCGACGGGTGGAGGCTTCTAAGGGCGTCTATTCCGTCCATCAAGCCCGACAAGGACGGTAAGCGGTGGATCCGCCCGGCGCAGTTCATCTTCGGAACAGGTCGTTACGCGCTCAATCCCAAGGACATGATCTCGGTTCCTGAGAACATCTGCGTGGGCGATGTAGTCCTAATCGACTCCAAGTCCAAGAAGGACAATGTCGAAAAAGGCTACAACGCTATGGACTTCGTAAGCGAGAAGGATTTGTAATCGCGCTTTACGATATCGTTTCAACGCGCGCGATGATGTTGCTCATATGGCGGACAACATCGCGCATGGAAGATACGACTCCTACGAAATGAAGATTGGTTGTGGTTGTCGCCTGCGATTGCAACTTGTCGACAAGTTGGCATTTCTTTTCAAGCGCGGTTTTTCTGGCTTTAATGTCGCCGTTCAAGGCCTTGCGGATGTTGGAAGACAGTGAGCGGATGCCGGAGAGCGTTTCGTGGATGAACGAGCGCTCTTCTTCGGTGATGTTGCCGCTTAAGAGGGTTGCGCGCGTATTGAGGATGAGCGCCAGATCGGAGATGCGTTCGGTGTCGTTTACGCAGTGAAGGATTTCGGGAAGCGAGGATGCGATACGGGAGTTTATCTTATGCTGGGAGATTCCGACAAGATAATCGCGGATCGCGTTCTGCCTTTCATCGATGGCGTCTTCCTTCTCCTGAAGTACGTCGCGTGTGATTTGCGCTTCGCCGAGCGCGGAACGGACGGCGACCTGAGTAAGCGTCGTCGCGCGGCGAAGCATATCGGTCAAGGCGCGAACGGATGCGACACACGCGATTTCTGGCGTGGCGAGGAAGCGCGGCTCGAGGATGGAGTCTCCCTTTCCAGGCTTTTCCTTTAAAATTTTTGTGCATATTTTCGCGATGAGCGGGATGAACGCAGTCAGCGCTATTACATTGGCTACATTGAAAATCGTGTGCGCCATCGCGACGTGGCGGCCGGGGTTTTCGCCGAGTAGCCCGTTGCCTTCAGTTAAAGCGTTTACAGCGTGAAAGAAGACGGGTGCATCGATACCGTTGATATTGATAACGAGAAAGAAGCTAAGCGTAACCCACACGGTGCCGAGAATGTTGAACATCGCGTGAGCGAGCGCGGTGCGCCTCGCGTTGGCGTTGGCGCCGATAGCCGCGAATGCCGCTGTAATCGTCGTTCCGATGTTGTCGCCGAGAACGATGGGAATCGCGGACCAGACCGAGATAACACCGCTGTTCGCGAGTGCGATAGTGATTCCGATGGTGGCCGAAGAGCTTTGGACAATCATCGTACAGAGCGTGCCGACTGCAATTGCTCCAAGAACCGAAAGAGGCGGCATATAACCGTTACCTTGACCGGGCGTGCAGTCGAAGAGCTCGAAGAATTTGCTGAATCCAGGTGTACGGGCTAGCTCTTTAAGTTCGCTCGACATTATCGTCATGCCGAAGAAGAGAAGACCGAAGCCGAGCACTGTGCGCCAGATACCTCGTGCGAAGACGCGCTTTGCGATCATGAGACCTACGACGCCGAGCGTTACGGCGGGCAAAGCGATATCGTCCAGTTTGAACGAGACGATTTGGCCGGTTATTGTAGTTCCAATGTTTGCGCCGAAAATAACGCCGATGGCCTGCTGGAGCGAAAGGAGTCCCGCGTTGACGAAGCCGACGGTCATGACGCTCGTCGCCGATGAACTTTGTATGAGAGCCGTGACTCCCGCACCGGCCAGAATCGCGAAAAAGCGGTTGCGTGTCATATAGCCGAGCGCGGCCTTAAGTTTTTCGCCTGCGATTTCTTTAAGACCGTCGCTCATAAGCCCCATGCCGTAGACGAAAATAGCCAATCCTCCGAGGACCGTCAATGTCAGGTTAAGGTTTTCCATTACTTGGTTTTCTTTCTTTATTTCTTGTTCGTATTTTTTTGTCGGTGGGATTATCTCAAATAA
>JAGCJE010000255.1 GCA_017648225.1 Kiritimatiellia bacterium
GTCTTCCCCTCGCGCGTGCGAAGGCCTTTTACGCTTCCGCCCTTCCAATCTGCGGGAATAGATTTCTCGAGCAGAATTTCGCAGACCGCCGCGACCATACCGAGGTTGCCGTCGATCTGGAACGGAGGATGGGTCGCGAACATGTTATCGAGAGTATTATACTTAAGAAGCGACTCGAGCATCTCACCCGCCTTGTCGCCTTCGCCGAGACGAGCCCAAAGGGCCGCGCGCCAGGGCCACGTCCAGCTGCGACGCGAGTCACCCGTAGTCGTACGGCCAGCGAGAGCGACCTTGGCAGCCTCTGCGAGCGCAGGCGTAGCCTTGCGCGAAATCGTCGAACCAGGATAAACGGCGTAGAGGTGGCTAGTGTGACGATGCTGATTTCCCTTCACATCACGGTCAGCCTCCCACTCCTGAAGTTGGCCCCACCTGCCGATCTTATCCTTAAGAAGTTTAGGCTCGACACGCGCAACTTCCTTAACGAACGCATCGTTGATCCCGAGCTCCTTAGCCGCGGAGAGAATGGAGCGGAAGAGTTCGCGCATAATCTGCTGATCGTGGGCGACGCCGTCCTCGCGAGGGCCGTGCTCGGGGCTCCAGCCGTCCTTTACGACGATCGTTCCGTCGGGGCGCTCCTTTAGCTGAGTGGAAAGAATGAATTCCGCCGCGCCTTTCATGAGCGGCCAGCAGACTTCCTTCAGATATTTCTTATCGCGCGTAAAAAGGTAGTGATCGTAGCACTGCGCCGCCATCCACGGTGCGCCCGCGAAGTTCCAGCGCCAGCCGCCGCCGCCGAACGCATTGGCGCTAGTACGGTACGCATAACCCTTCGAATCGGGGAACGCCATACGCGAACCCTCGGCTGCCGTAGGCATCGACATGAGCATCCAATCCGAAAGCGGAGTAAAGCAATCAGAAAGATTTGCTGAATCGGCTCCCCAATAATTCATCTGGATATTGATGTTAGTGTGGTAGTCGGCATGCCACGGCGGATTGTTTGAATTATTCCAGATTCCCTGAAGGTTGGCGGGCAAAGTACCGGGACGCGAACAACTGATAAGAAGATAGCGGCCAAAATTGAACATAAGCGCGACAAGCGGAACATCCTTGCCGCCATTTTTAACCTTCGCCAAACGTTCGCGCGTAGGAATAGTCTTATCGCCTTCACCGAGATCGAGCGTCATGCGGTCGTAATACTTTTTGTAATCGGCAACATGGCGCTGAAGAACTTGAGACGGATAGATCGTAAGGGAGAGTTCACCGATCGTATCTGTGCCCGTGACGGCCCTCAGAACAACAACAGTCAAACCGCGAGACTTAAAATTCTTTAAAACATCGGCGCGCGCGACATATTTTAAGCCATTAGGGAGCGTACCGGAAAACGAAACGCTATTATTATCCGATTTTTCACCTTCACCGTGCGCACCCTTGAGCGTCAGCCTCAAGCCGCGCTTCTTAACGTCGCTGATGAAAATGAAAATCGCATCATCAGGAGCGCTCGCGAAAATCCTGCGCTTAAAATTATCGTCCCCGATTTTGAACTGATCGTCATATACCGCGGTCGATA
>JAGCJE010000256.1 GCA_017648225.1 Kiritimatiellia bacterium
CAATAGAGAATAATCGCGAGAACAAACGCGAACACTATATTCATCATCGGACCCGCGAGCGCGACGACAAAATCTTTCCACGGAGGCATAACCTTCCTTTTTTTGTCAGCGCCGCCTTCAAGGAGCTTGGTTCCTTCAGGATCGGCGTCGGGAATCGACACGTAGCCACCGAGAGGTATGCAGCTTATGCGGTATTCTACGCCTTTATATGTCTTTTTCCAGATTGCGGGACCGAAACCTATCGAGAAGCGTTCGACTCTGTAACCGAGTTTCAACGCGGCGATAAAGTGCCCGAATTCATGAATCGCGATCGAAAGCGAAAAAAGAAGAACGCAAAGAACTATGTATCCGATTGTTATAAGTATTTCCATTTTTACCTCTTATTCATTTTGAAAGTTCAGACCTCGCCCACCTGTCCGCCTCTAAAACGGCCTCGAGAGAATCGCAATTCATCTTAGGAGCCTTTGAAAGACACCGTTCAAGAGAGGACGCTATTTCTGTATAACCGATGGCGCCTTTTAAAAACTGTTCAACGGCCCATTCATCTGCCGCGGCGAGAACCGCAGGCGCACAGCCGCCAAGATTGCATGCTTCTCGCACAAGGTTGAGACACGGGAATCGGTCTGGATCGGGCGCGCGGAACGTAAGCGAAGCGAGTTTAGCGAGATCCAACTCTTCACGCTCTGCCTTTATGCGCTCTGGGTGGGTCAATGCGTATTGAATCGCAACTCTCATATCGGGCGGCGAAAGCTGCGCAAGCGTCGCCCCGTCCACGAAAGTGACCAGACTATGAACGATTGATTCGGGATGAACGACAACGTCGATTCTATCGATCGGCACGTCGAAGAGCCACCTCGCCTCGATCATTTCAAAGCCCTTGTTCATCATCGTCGAGGAATCGATAGTCACCTTCGGCCCCATCTTCCAACGAGGATGATTAAGCGCCTGAGCCACCGTTACCGTGGACAAATCTGCGGGAGAATCAAGGAACGGCCCGCCGGATGCGGTTAAAATTAAACGGGAGATGAGGGATGAGGGATGAGAGATGAGGGATGAGGAATGGGGGAGACACTGGAAGATGGCGGAATGTTCGCTGTCGACGGGCAGGAACTTTACGCCCTTTTTCGCCGCGGCTTTCGTCACGAGCTCGCCCGCCATAACCATTACTTCTTTTGTGGCAAGAGCAATATCCATCCCCTTTTCAATCGCGGCCAAAGTAGGTTTAAGCCCGCTTAAGCCTACAGTTGAAACGAGGCAGATGTCAGCGTCGTTTTCTTCAACGGCTCTGATGGCTGCATCCTCTCCGACATAAGCTTTAGCTCCCAACACGGCGGCGACAGCCTCGCACTGAAGTTTATTCCTCAGCGCGGCAACCGCCACCACCTCAAAGCATTCGGGATTGGAGGATATGACATCGACCGCATTCATGCCGATCGATCCCGTTACTCCAAGAATTATCACTTTTTTGACCATTTGATATATTATACCAAAAATTTAAAAATAATGGGCTATATGGTGCTACATCATTTAATTCAGATGTTCAAATCAGATATTTGATATAATACCTGCATGACAAACCGCACAAAAGGAATTATCGCCATCATCTCCAGCGCTTTCGGCTTTGCCATGATGGCGATGTTCGTGCGGTTGTGCGACGATTACGGCAACGAGATTTCCAGCTTCCAGAAAAGCTTTTTTAGAAATATCATCGCTTTCGCCATCGCAGCTTTCGTATTCACCCGCTCCGGGCGCTCCGAACACCCTATCTCGCAAACTCTTAACGCGAAAACGACTATTTTTCTGCTGATAAGATGTTTCGCCGGATGTATCGGAATATTCGCAAACTTCTACGCCCTTTCCAAAATACCCATCGCCGAAGCCATGGCGCTCAATAAGACTGCGCCGTTTTTCACCGTCCTTTTCTCGTGGATACTCCTTAAAGAATCACCGAGACCGCGTCAACTCATTGCGATTCTCATCGCATTCGCCGGAGTGACGATGGTTATGAAACCCATCTTCGTAGTCAACGATGCCTTTGCCTTCAACTGTGCGCTGACGGGCGGCTTAGGCGCCGGTATCGCCTATACCTGCGTGCGGGAATTAGGCGTCCACAAGGTAAACCCCGCCTTTATCGTCCTCTTTTTCAGCGCATTTTCCTCGCTCGCCTCGATTCCGTTTATGCTGAGCGGCTTTATCCCGATGACCTCCGCGCAAATTATGATAATGCTCGGAGCGGGAGCGGGAGCGGCGATAGGTCAGTTCGGCGTTACGGCGGCGTACCGTTTTGCACCTCCCAGGCAAGTCGCCGTTTACGACTACACGAACCTCATCTTCACGGCGATTCTGGGCTTTATGCTCTTCGATCAGATTCCAGATTGGCTTTCCGTAGCCGGATTCGCAACGATAATCGCGGCGGGGATCTTCGCCAATTCGGGAAGGTAACCTACATGGTCGGATCGTCGAAGTATTCCTGAGAAACCTGTTCCGGAGGCGGCTCGGACGTCTGAAAATTCGAATCCTCGCTGCGCGGAATCTCGCGATCGAAAAAGCGCGTGAATTCACGGACGAAATTGACTCTCACTTCACCCGTTTCGCCGTTGCGGTTTTTGGCGACATCGATAATCGCGAGCGTCTCGTCGTTTGATTCGGGGTCGGCCGCGTTTCGCGAAGGACGCCTGAGAAGAAACACAACGTCGGCGTCCTGTTCAATGGCGCCTGAATCGCGAAGGTCTGAAAGTTTCGGGCGTTCGAATTTATCGCCGCGCTGTTCGTTGGCGCGCGAAAGCTGCGAAAGAACTATGACGGGAATCTTAAGTTCCTTGGCCATAGCCTTGATCTGCTGGGAAATCATGCCGACTTCGATCTGTCGGCTGCCCTGCCGGGCAGCTTCGCGGCATGTACAGAGCTGAAGGTAGTCAATTACGATAAGTTCGATGCCGTACTGCTTTTTTGCGCGGCGCGCGCGCGCGCGGAGATCCCTGACGTCAAGGCCTGCCGAATCGTCGACATAAATCGGAGCATCCTTCAGGTCTCCCGCCGCCTGGAAGAGATTCTGCATCAACGCCTGCTTTTCGCTCTTCGAGCAGAGATTGCGGTTCAATCTCCATGTGTTGATGTTTGCGCGGCCGGCGATCATACGGCGGGTCAACGCTTCGACAGGCATTTCGAGGGAGAAAATCATCACGGGATGGCGTTTGCCGCCGTCCGTCTTTACGGGAACGTTGTTCATATCGAGCCCGAGCGCACAGCTTTCGGCGATATTCATCGCAAGCGACGTTTTGCCGACTGAAGGACGCGCCGCGATAACGATCATTTCCGATTGCTTAAGTCCCTGCAGCTTCTCGTCAAGATGCGTAAGCCCAGTGGAAAGGCCCTCAAATGTCGAGCCGTTCGATTTGAACATGTCGTTCAGCCGCTCAAAGCTCTGATTGATAGCGCTCGCCCACGGCATCGTACCGTCGCCGCCGACGCCGATTTCGAGAAACGCTTTTTCAGCCTCTCCGAGAACGGCCTGCGGGTCAGGCCAGTCGCCTTCGTTGTAGCATTTTTCCACGACCTTGGTCGCCCGCTCGATCATAAGCCGGCGCAGATACTTCGCTCGGATGATGCCGATATAATGCTCGGCATGCGCCGTAGTCGGAGTCTGGTCGATAAGAGACTGGATATACCCTACGCCGCCGACGCTTTCGAGTTTTCCGTCGACTCTCAAAGTTTCGATGAGAACAAGCGCGTCAAGAGGTTTACCTAAACGGTTTAAGGTAAGCATCGCCGCGTAAATCGTCCTGTTGCGCGGATCGTAAAAGGTATCTGCGGAAATATCGGACGTAAGGCAGAGATCCATGATGCGATCATCGCCGCGACCGGTGGTGTCGATAAGAATGGAACCTAAAACCGCGCGTTCAGCTTCAGTATTGTTTGGAGGAGTCTTGATGTTTTCCATGATGGTAAAGTAAAACAAAACAAAATTAAACTTTCACGCCGAAATGCGTCGCCAGTGCTTCTTTTAGTTCTTTTTCCGTCCTTAAGTATCTCGTCTCGGATTTGCCTTCGGAGGAGATTGAAAGTTTCTCGGTCATCATTCCGGTTTCGGGATCCTGAACGGTCGCGATTGACTTGCGTCCGTCGGCAGAAGGCAGATGGACAAAGAGATTGTTCCTGAATACCGAGGTAGGCTCGTTGCAGCAGAAATAATGGACGTACGTAAAGTCGATAGGGTCCTGGGGGGCCGAATCGAACGAATAAAACGCAATCCATTTGCCGTTTGCCATGAATTCAACGACGGACTCGCCGCGATCGTTTTTGATTATACGATAATCGACACCCTCGCGGTTCTGAACCTTGTCGTAAACGAATTCAAGCGGAGTTAAGAATGTACGCTGACCAACCCCGACATCGGCGATGAATTCGCGACCTTCGACCTTAACTTTTAAAATGCGATGGCGACGCGCGGGAACCTTCAGAGCTTCATCTTTAAGCCATCTGCCGAAATATTCCTCCACCTCGTAGCCGAGCTCTTTCAAAAGCCAACCAAAAAGGCCGTTCAACTCAAAACAATAACCGCCACGGCGTCGGACTACGATCTTGTCGAAAAGAACGTCATAAGCGAGCGAAGACGGCGTACAGGTCCATACGTCGTAATTCTCGTAAGGAACAGACATCATGTGCGCCTTCTGAAGTGAAGCGAGATTGTCGGCTGAAACGCCTGTAATTCCCTCGGCTCCGATTCGCGCCAGATACTGAACTACTTTATCATTGATCATTTTGAAATCTCCTTTCGCTTTGCCGGACTGACGGCATTATGTTTAAAGGGGTTTACCGATTTTCGGGACGCTGGCCATGAGAAACTTCGTATATTCCTCTTTGGGTTGGGAAAGAACCTGTGAAGCGGCGCCCTGCTCAACGATCTTCCCCTTATTCATCACGATGATGCGGTCGGCGACGTGCTGAACGACCCCGATGTCGTGGGTGATGAAGATAATGCTGAGAGAAAGTTTCTTTTTAAGTTCCGAAAGAAGATCGAGCACCTGGGCGCGGATCGTCAAGTCGAGCGC
>JAGCJE010000257.1 GCA_017648225.1 Kiritimatiellia bacterium
GGGCGATCAGAGCGTCTTTGAGAGAGACTCACGCCAACCGCACAAAGGAGAACTGGGATATCCTCGACAGGTTCGGGTATTATCCGTACGACATCGTCAAGGGGGAGTCTGCATCGCGTACGCTCGAGTGCGCATACGACGACTGGTACGCGGCGCAGATGGCGAAAGCGCTCGGGAAAACGGAAGACTTCGATTTCTTCACCAGGCGTGCGGGTAACTACCGCAATATCTTCGACAAGGAGACTTTGCTCATGCGTCCGCGCGATTCGAAGGGGAAGTGGATTGAACCCTTTAATCCTTTTCGGATGGGATACGGCGACGGGTATGACTTCACCGAGGGCAATTCGTGGCAGTACTCGTGGCACGTGATGCACGATCCCGAGGGGCTTATCGGACTTTTCGGCGGCAAGGATAAATTCGCCGAACGCCTCGATATGCTTTTCAGGTTTCCCGAGAAGATCGATGGTCAGGGAGAAGTCGGGGATGTCTCTGGTCTTATCGGACAGTACGCTCACGGAAACGAGCCGTCGCATCATGTGGCTTACTTTTACCGGTATGTCGGCAGGCCCCGCCGCACGGCTGAGATAATCCGCGAGGTTTTCGACAAGTTCTACCTCAATAAGCCTGACGGACTCTGCGGCAACGACGATTGCGGCCAGATGAGCGCCTGGTATTTGTTCAGCGCGATGGGATTTTATCCGTTCAATCCGTGCGGAGGCGAATATGTGCTCGGTGCACCGCAGCTCCCTGAAGTGACGCTCAATCTTCCAGGCGGGAGACGATTCACAGTTTTGGCGAAAAATCTTTCGGCGAAACACAAGTACGTCAAGTCGGTGAAATTGAACGGAAAGAAGCTTGACGGCTTTAAGATTACCCACGCTCAGATAATGGCAGGCGGAACGCTCGAGTTCGAGATGGAAGATTAGATCCATTCCCCGTTCCCCGTCCGACCGCGGTTCTGTAATATCCCCAGTTTATAGGGCTGAATTTCGTTGTATACCTGATTTCATTGTGTAGAACTGATGTTTTGTCGTCTAAAAATCTGAAAAAGCGATTCCTCGTCTGTGCAACAGTAATTATTGTTTAGCCGTCAATGGCTTCGCGCTATGTTGTGCTTATATGTTGCTATGCTATGTATAAATGCGGCCACGGTTAGGGCAACCGTGCTCCACTTTTGATATGGCCGACTGCGAGCTGCGGCGGATGTCTGGAGCTCCTCCTCGGTCTCGACCCGCTGCGGAGTTGTGACGCCTCTCACACTTAGACAAGTTTATTGATTTAGCCTGCCATGCCTCGACAGCGTCACTGGCTGCTTACAATAACTCTCCTACGGCTACAATCCTTCGCGGGTCTCACTCGGAGGACTCCACTCCACCCGCCTTCGCTTTAAGTGGTTGTTAAAATGGATGATTGATATTTATCGCTTCGTGGTTTATATGAATGAGATAAGATTTATCGTCTTACTAAACGCTCAGCTCATTCATCGCGTCTTTTCTCAACGTCTCTCTCGTACGCTTCCAATCGTAAACGTGCGTGGTCCTCCCCGGCGCACGTACTGTCTTCGCGACATAGTGTCAA
>JAGCJE010000258.1 GCA_017648225.1 Kiritimatiellia bacterium
ACCCCGAGCCAAATCTAAAGATTGGCGAGCGGGTCTAGAGGACGCAGAAATCGACCATATCAAAAGTGGAGCACGGTTGCCCTAACCGTGGCCGCATTTATACATAGCATAGCAACAAGCAAGCAACAATAAAGCGCGAAGCCATTGACGGCTAAACAATAATTACTGTTGCACAGAATGAATAACAGCAAATGGGTAAAGGTGGGGAATATTCCAACGGCTTATGTGATTGAACAACATTCCGCAGTTTTGGTATAATATCCCGCAATATGAACGTTATCGAAACGGAGATAGCCGGTATAAAAATCGTCGAGCCGGACATAAGGCGCGACGAGAGGGGCTATTTCTGCGAAACGTACAACCGCCGGCGTTATTTCGATGCTGGAATTACCGCTGAATTTGTACAGGATAACGAGTCGTTTTCGATGAAGGGCGTTATTCGCGGCTTTCATTGGCAGGTCGCGCCTTTCGGCCAGGCGAAGCTCGTTCGCGTGATACGCGGAAAAGTTCTTGATGTCGCCGTCGATCTCAGGAAAGGCTCCTCAACGTTCGGCAGGCATATCGCTACTGAGCTTTCTGCGGATAACGGCCGGCAGTTCTTTATTCCGCGCGGCTTCGCCCATGGTTTTCTGGTTCTCGAAGATAACACCATTTTCAGCTATAAGTGCGATAATTTCTACAATCCCGCTTCCGAGCGCGGCCTTCAGTTTGACGATCCGTCGCTTGGGATAAAGTGGCCTGATATAGGCGTGGACTTTATCGTTTCTGAAAAGGACAGAAAGCATCCTTCTCTCGCCGAAGTAGAGCCGTATGATGAAAGCGGGAGGGGGTGACAGATGGGTAGGAAGGGTATAATCCTGGCCGGCGGCGCGGGTACGAGGCTTCAT
Organism: Kiritimatiellia bacterium; assembly: GCA_017648225.1. Taxonomy (GTDB): domain Bacteria; phylum Verrucomicrobiota; class Kiritimatiellia; order RFP12; family UBA1067; genus UBA1067. The sequence goes on from JAGCJE010000258.1 coordinate 888, forward strand.
CCTCTCACGAGAGTGGTGTCGAAGCAGCTTCTGCCAGTCTACGACAAGCCGATGATTTATTATCCGCTTTCGACGCTTATGCTTTCTGGGATTCGCGAGGTTCTGATAATTTCGACTCCAACAGATCTGCCGAATTTTGAAAAACTTTTAGGTGACGGTTCGCAACTTGGGATGAAGTTTTCCTACAGTGTCCAGGAGCGTCCCGATGGGCTTGCGCAGGCGTTCGTTATAGGGCGAGAGTTTATCGGCGACGATGATGTTTGTCTGGTCCTCGGCGACAATATTTTCTACGGAGCCGATCTTCCCAAGGTTCTGCGCGAAGCGAATGAATCTCCCAAACCGACGGTCTTCGGTTACCGCGTCGCCGATCCTGAGCGGTACGGTGTTGTGGAGTTCGATGAAAACGGCAACGCGGTCTCGCTAGAAGAGAAGCCTAAAATTCCGAAGTCCAACTATGCCGTCGTCGGGCTTTATTTTTATCCTAACGATGTCGTTAAAATCGCATCCGATCTTCGTCCGTCGGCACGCGGCGAATACGAAATCACCGATGTGAACAAGGTGTATCTCAATCGCGGCGATCTGCGCGTCAAGACTTTCGGGCGCGGCTACGCGTGGCTCGATACGGGTACTCATCAGTCGCTCGCCGACGCCACAAATTTTGTTAAGGCGATTATCGAACGTCAGGGTCTTCAGATGAGCTGCATTGAGGAAATCGCCTGGGACCGCGGCTGGATCGACGAAACTCAACTTAAACGTCTCGCTGAAGATTACGGAAAGTCGAGTTACGGAGATTATTTGAGGAGGCTCGTCGATGTTCGCTAAGCGTTGTATCGTTACCGGCGGCGCGGGCTTTATCGGCTCGGCTCTTGTGCGGCTTCTTATAAAGGAGACTGACGCAAAGGTTCTCGTTATCGATAAATTGACATACGCCGGCGTTCCCGAATCGCTTAAGGAAGTTGGGCTAAACCCCAAAACGCTCGAGAGTTCCGACGGGAGGCTCGGTTTTCTCAAGGCTGACATCTGCGATATGGCGCTTATGGACGTCGCGTTTCAGTCGTTTGAGCCCGATACGGTTTTTCATCTCGCGGCCGAAAGTCACGTCGATCGTTCGATTGACGGTCCCGGCGAATTTGTGAATACGAACGTCGTCGGCACTACGGTTCTTCTTCAGGCGGCGCTTAAATATTGGCGCGCTCTCTCTGACGAAGCGAAAATGGCGTTCCGCTTTCAGCATATTTCCACCGATGAGGTTTACGGCTCGCTCGGCGACGAGGGATTTTTCACCGAGTCAACGCCTTATTCGCCTCATTCTCCGTACAGCGCGTCGAAGGCGGCGTCCGATCATTTCGTCCGCGCCTGGCGCGATACGTACGGACTGCCGGTTTTGATTACGAACTGCTCTAACAATTACGGGCCGTATCATTTCCCGGAGAAGCTTATCCCGCTCACGATTCTGAATTGTCTCGAGGAGAAGCCGCTCCCTGTATACGGTGCCGGAGCGAACGTCCGCGACTGGCTTTATGTCGACGATCACGCCCGCGCGCTTTTGCTCGTGAATGAGAAGGGTGCACCTGGCGAGACGTACAATGTCGGCGGCCACAACGAGAGAACGAATTTAGAGGTCGTGAAAACTATCTGTTCGATTCTTGATGAATTTAAGCCCCGCTCTTCGGGCGCAAAGTATGAAGAGCTCATAAACTTCGTCTCCGATAGGCCCGGTCACGACTTGAGGTATGCGATAGATCCTAAGAAGCTTATGGACGCTTTAGGCTGGAAGCCGCGAGAGAATTTCGATTCGGGCATCCGTCGCACCGTCAAATGGTATCTCGAGAACGAATGGTGGTGGAAGCCGATCCACGAGAAAAAGTACGGCGGTCAAAGATTAGGTACGATAAAGTGAATTTCCGAAATTATAAAGGAACAAAAAAATGACAAAAGCCGAAAAAGAAAGGTTGGCGCGCGTAGGCAAAACCTTCAACGCCAAGAAATACATCAAAGAAGAGATCGAAGCGATCCGCGCTCAGGTCGGCGACAAGAAAGTGCTTCTCG
>JAGCJE010000259.1 GCA_017648225.1 Kiritimatiellia bacterium
AGGCAGCTCTCTGTAGTCGACGCGATCGACAAAACCTTTGATCGAAACATCCAAATCCCTGAACGGCTTTGCGAAGTAAGGTATCTCCGTTCCTTCGACGCGCCAGCCATCTTGCGCCCATCGGGCCTGTATCGCCGCAAAGCGCATGAGCCGTTCGCGGGCCGACCGCAACTGAAGGAGGACGTTCACCGTCGGACGCGAACCGAACCGTTTGATCTCATCGTCGATTATCGCATTCAGCGCAACATTGATGGACGCTTCATCCGTCAGCGGATTGTCCTTCTGCTTTTTCGCAAAAAGCTCCAGCACGCGATGCACGAGAGTGCCGTAGTCATTGTGCCCCAGCTCCTTCTTCTCCTCGTAGCGGTCCCCCATCCCGAGTCCGTATTTGAGAAGGTACTCCAAAGGAGATTTCAGATAGGTGTCGATCGCCGAAGGTGAAAGATATTCCAGACCGTCCTTCTTCTTAAGCGCCGCTTCATCGGGCAACCGCAGTCGCCATGCATTTGAAACCTTTCGCGGCGGCGTCAACGCGGTCTCGCCCGCATCGCCGAAAAGGCTTTCCGTCCGCGAAGACAAATCTTCGTCGGAACACAGGAAAAGAAGTCGGCTCGGACGGCAGATGTCGCCCTTCGCGTTCGTGCGCGCGACGTATGCGCGGACGGCGTGCGGCGCATGAGAAGCGACAAGCTCCTTCAAAAGCCATGAGTCACGCGCAAGACGCGTCGCGTTCGACGTAAGCCCGAGCGCGACGCGCAACTCGTTCGGAAGAAACGCATGCCCGACTACCGAATCCGGCACAGAACCTTCGTGAAGACCCGCCAAAGCGATCTTGTCGTTAAGGCTCCACACAAGCTCGAGCCACCCCTCGGTTCTCACAACATCCGCTTCCTCGGACTCGAGCGAATACGAGACCGATCCCAGAAGACGTCGCGCCAACGCGATCCAGCTTTCGTCTGAAAAGTCCAGCTTTCCGAAGCACTCGCCCGAAAGCATCGTAAACGCGTTTCGCACACAGTCCACCGCCTGCGAGAACTCCTTGTCGGAACGAGTCCCGCCCAAATCCCTTTCGGAAAAGATTCGCCCGAGCATATCACGCAGGAAGTCTACGAGCGAACGGTCTTTTCGAGACTCCTTGATCCAACCCAGAAATCCGTTGCCGCAGTCAACAAAGGCGGCGACAGCCTCTTTGCCGTGTTCGATTTCCGGACATTTGAGTTCACCCTCGATATAAGTCGGCAGAGATACGTTCTGATAAATGTCAAGTCCCTGCAGCACCTTCGAACGGCCGGTCGCGAGCCCCGCGGACTTCAATGCGACGAGGACGTCATCCGAACGCATCAGCGCGGCAAAGGCCGCCCACGGAATACCCGCAGACGCCGGGCGCCATAGCGCCATCAGGTTTTTAAGAAGAATACCCAGCGAGGAGACCGCCAATCGGTTTCGTTCAGGATTCTGAATCGCGTATCCTCTGTTGAGGAAAGCCGCCGAAATCACGGTAAATAGTTCGGAATCGCAAAGACCAAGAGCAGGCATTTTCAATCCGGAACCTTGCGGAGGGAAGTCATTGACCAGGCGATCCGCGAGCATCCTATCGTCCGGCATGCTGACAATGTCTTCGTTCACGAGCCCGGAAACAACCGGATGCGCGGCACCCGTCCAGCACTCAACCTTTGGGCGCCCCCATTCGTCAAAACGATTTCGATCAGATTCCTCGCAGTGGAGAAGCGCCGTAATCTTCACGCTATCCGCGTACTGCACCAATACGTCATGCAGTACTAAAACCGGATCCGCTAAGGCAGGTAGAACAATCTCGCGTATTTCTGGATCAAGCTTCACGGCAGATTTTCTGGCGAGCGCGACGGACGCGACCTGAAGACGCAATCCATACTTCTTCATAAAGCCGAAGAATTCCGTCTCGAAAGACGCAAGTTCATCCCAACGTGCCTTGTCATCACCTAAAGCCGACTCCAGCACACGAGCCGCGGCCTCGCTCTTTGGCACATCCCGCATCAAAAGACCCTTTCCAGCGAGAACGCGCCAAATGTCCAACATCTGGTCGAGAAGCGCGAACCCGGCATCCAGGTCAACTATCGCCTGCAGATCCGTCGGCTCCTCCGCGCGCTGAAAGAGATGCGGCCAGTACGTCAAGGCGACGTTCCGCTTCTCCGAGAGGAAACGCATAAACAACGCGGCGACTTCAGCCTCGTTCGCTTCACGCAGCGACTGATCGGACGGAACAACGAGATGGAACGGCTGGACGACGCGCGGCGGAAGAACCCCGCCCCAGCCGTTCTCCGAAGCCTTCTTCGCAAGCGCAAGCCTCAAATTCCTTCCGCTCTGCGACGTCGGCACGACTACCATCAGATGCGCGAGCGATCGCGCCCCCGAAGGATCGCGCTCAACCTTTCCGCACAGCCAATCGACCACCTCATCGACCAGTTTCCGCCCCGGATTCAGAAATTCAATCATTTCCGTTCCTCCCTCCCCGGGACCTGACGATAGAGCGCTTGCCGAGAAGATAACAATCCCCTCGCCTGATAATGCCGCCGACAACTTCGATATCTTTACGTTCCGCGTTCATTCCGCCATTATACCATAAAAAGATATCCAATTCGCTCACTGCGCTCAAAAACCGACCGTCGCCTTTATGGTAAATGCGGCGGCAACTTTGAAAGGTGATATCCGCTTTCCTATATTATATCTACAATACCTAAAGGCTCAGCCGTTTTCCATCCGCCGCGAGTAAAATCAGGGACCTCCACGGGCGACGAACCCTTCGCTACAGAAATTTCAGAAAGTTCGGTAAGCGCGCTCCATGTTGCCGCGTCGTAAACATCGGCATCCATCGCAAGGCCGTTCCTCAGACAGTGCGACCACCTCAGGTCCATCATGAAGTCCATTCCGCCGTGGCCGCCGATTTTCTTGGCGAGCTCGCCTGAGCTCAAGACAAAAGGGTGGGTATATTTTTCCTTGAACTTTGCAAGCTCCTCTCCCTCAAGCCACTTCTCGTAATTCGGAAGGAGCGAAACCCGGAAAGGATATCCCGTCAACGTCCCTTTCGTCCCCGATACGAGATTGATGCGCGAATAAGGACGCGGCGTCTGCACGGCATGCTGAATCATGATTGTACGCCCTTTCGCCGTGCGAAAGATGGATGTATTCATGTC
>JAGCJE010000260.1 GCA_017648225.1 Kiritimatiellia bacterium
ACCCCGAGCCAAATCTAAAGATTGGCGAGCGGGTCTAGAGGACGCAGAAATCGACCATATCAAAAGTGGAGCACGGTTGCCCTAACCGTGGCCGCATTTATACATAGCATAGCAACAAGCAAGCAACAATAAAGCGCGAAGACATTGACGGCTAAACAATAATTACTGTTGTACAGCCTACGTCTGCTAATACACTTTACTTAAGTTTTATGGCGCGCCATAAATATCGGCGAAACAATAAGTCGACAGCACCGGTCGACCACAAAGTTGAACGCAAGCCCGGCGATCTCCAGAAGCAGAACAACCGCAATAAAATACCCGGCCATTTTGATGCACGGGTACAACTCCGGATTTGTTCTGACCACATAATTATTCCAGATGAAAGGATGAGTTTGAACCAAATACACGCCCAGGGAATTGACACTCACGAAGGAAACGGCCTTAACGAGCCAAACGCTCTTTATTTTCAACTGCAGAAGAAGCAGCATAAGGGCCGCCGCTTCAACGACGCAGAAAGGAGAATGGTAAAAAAGCATCCATTTCCCTCCGGCGAAATCGCACACGAACGGCACACCGACACTCAGCGCAAGAAGCGAGACGAGTATAAGTTTTATATTCCGCACGCCGAGCACGTAATGCGCCAAACGCCTGATCGCGCATCCGTAGATATAGCATACGGCAAGCCAAACGGCTGAATACCCGCCGGCAACGGCCAGCTCCGCGCTCTCCAGACCGAACGCCGGAAAGACGGACGTAAAGACAAACAGCGCCGCCGACAAAACGAGAAGGCTTTTATCGGAACACGCCGCGAGCCCCCTGTTCAGAACGGGCATCACCACCATCAACACGAAATAGGCGTTTATGTACCAATAGGTCCCGGCGAACGGGAAAAATGTCGCGCGATAATCAAACCGGTAATCCCCGCCTCCCGGCAGCCAAAAGACTACCGCAAGATAAAGAATCACGCCCCAAAGAGTCATCTTAAGCCAGAAAGACGCGATCCGCCCGAGCCATTTCCGGCCGTAATCCATATTCGCCTCACCAGACAGATACCCTGAAAGCATGGCGAAGCAGTTGACGCCCGCGAAGCATAGATACTCGATAAAAAGACCCGCGCCGTATACGCTCCTCGGCAGCCCGGGCGTATATATCAACCCGCAATGCTGCCAGTTGACGTGCAGAATCGTTATCATCAAAATCGCTAAAGCGCGATATAAATCCAAGCCGCACAAACGCTCGCGCATCACTCTGCGTCCTTCACGTACGGGGCGGAGCCTTCATTTGTAAAGCGAGGCTTAATCTCGAATCTGTCGGAAAGGAAATTCTCTGTTTCGACATCGTCGGAAAACGTAACGCCCATCATTTCGAGCAAACCGTAATGGGCGCGATCGGCCTGCAGCGGCACGCTGCGCCGCTTCTGCATGCGCTGGACGGTATCCGGCATCGCTTCGCGGTAGCGGCCGTTCGTCCATATCAAAAAAGGAACCTCGTAGGCGGAATTGTCGCGGGATTGCGGATTGCGCAAATCCGGCGATTCGCAGACCGAGCCGTGGTCGGAAATATATACGAGAAACGCAGGCCTGTCAATTTTCTCCAGACGCTCAAGCAGTTTGCCGAGCACCATGTCCGTATACAGAACCGAACTGTCGTACTCGTTGACCCGCTGGGTGAAGGCGGCATCGGAAAGGAAATGTTGCGCAAAGTCCTTCGGATAACGCGACGCGTAAGGCTCATGACTGCCGAAGAGGTGCAGAACCATCATCTGCGGAGCCGAAACGGACGCGGTTTTACTTATCCAGGCGTCAAACGGAACGATCAACGCCTCGTCGTAGATGCACGCGTCTTTATCTTCCTCGAGGTCGCTGTAATTCTCTTCGTGGATATACGTTACCGAATCCGCGGTCTTGAAAATCATCTGAATAGGGGAATCGGCCCAGCCTGATTTATTCTGATTGGTAGCGATGTCCACCTTGTATCCGGCTTTTTTAAGAACGTCGAACAGCGTCCATTTTACATGTCTATCGGCCAACGTCATATCGGTCAACCAGTATTTCAGCGCCGTAATCGTCACCGGCAGAACGCAGACGGCATCATCGAACAGTATTATGGAATCTTTTCTGGCAGTCAGATTGGGCGTCGTGTCGCGATGATAACCGTAAACGGAATGATGCGAACGGATTGCGGATTCTCCGATGACAAAAACGCCGACAGGCCCGTCTCCTTTAAAGCCGTCATTCAGCTTAACGTCGTTCGGAGGCGTCCGATCGCGCATTTCAGAAATGAATTCCTTCATGTTTCTATTGAAATAGCCAATCTGACCGCAGATATAATTTACCGGATGAGATGAAAAAAGCGTCTTGAAGAAATTTTTCTCTCCTCTCCTGAGCGACGCCGTGAACGGCCATAAAAGAAGCACCGCTATCGTAGCCAACGCCATCAGATCGCCGCGGCAGTACTTTTTCGGACTTTTATATTTCCTCATCGCAAAATACAGCACGCTGAAATACATGACCAGCGACAACGTCAGCAACGCGATGCTTTTAAAATTAACGTATGCGGAAAAAAATCCTTTGGTTTCATCCCACGTCGTATCGTACACCAGATATAGAACAGACTCGCAGAAAAAGGTGCCTGTCGTAAGATAAATCGCGAAAAGAGCAAACAGAACAAAAAACTGCAACGTCGTCATCAGCCATAAAACCCACCTATTTCTGCGCAACGCGAAATGGAACGACAGCAGAAAAAGCAAAAGCCAGAATACGCCGCCTACGCACGATACATCAGGCCACCGCTTCGCGTACGACAGCGAAAACCCGTTCATGGCGATCAGGAGGTAATTGATCGCGAGCATGATGACGAACGTCGACAGAATATAGCACGCTTCGGCCGCCGTTATCCGATAAAAACCGGCCACTGCGCGAAACGCCCAGGAAACACCGCCCCAAAGCCTCCTGCAAATATCGGTGAAACCCGCTTTTTTCTCTGCCGACGCGCCGTCGCCGACGCGATTTGAATTCTCGCTCATAATGTCAGATTATATCAGAATCTCGAAACCGTACGCAATGGAAATTTGGATCAGCCGTTCAACGCGGCGGCGATGCGTTCGTCGAGATCGTGCGAGGCGAGCGCGTCGAGAATCGGCGACATCTCGCCCTCGATCACGCGATCGAGAGAATACAGCGTAAGATCGATGCGATGATCGGTAACGCGGTTCTGGGGGAAATTGTACGTTCTGATCCGCTCGGAGCGATCTCCCGAACCGCGCAGAGACAGACGGTCGGCTCCGAGTTTCGCTTCCTCCTCGCGGCGCTTGTGGTCGAGGATGCGGGCTTTTAAAGTCGCAAAGCATTTCTCGCGGTTACGCTGTTGCGAACGTTCGTCCTGGCATACGGCGACAAGCCCCGTGGGCAGGTGGGTCATTCGTACGGCAGATTCCGTCTTGTTGACGTGCTGACCGCCGGCACCGCCGGCGCAAAACAAATCAATGCGGATGTCGCTGTCGAGAATCTCCAGCTCGTCCTCTTCGTCCGCTTCCGGGAAAACGACGACCGTCGCGGCGGATGTATGTATCCGCCCCTGCGCTTCAGTCTCGGGAACGCGCTGAACGCGATGTCCGCCCGACTCGAATCTCAAAAGACCATACGCGCCCTCTCCGACGACGGTAAAAACGATTTCCTTATAGCCGTCGAGACTCGTCTCATTAGCGTGCATAAGCGAAATCTTCCAGCCTTTCGTCTCGCAATAGCGCGAATACATTCTGAAAAGATTGCCTGCGAAAAGCGCCGCTTCCTCGCCGCCTGTTCCCGCGCGGATTTCAAGGACCGCGTTGCGGCTTTCAAACGGATCGGGCTTGAGAAGAGCAGCTAAAAGGCGCTTCTCAACCTCAGGAAGGGATTCTTTAAGCGACGCGATCTCAGCTTCGGCCTCTTCTTTGAAATCGGGATCCGAAAGGAGTTCCTCGTTGCCTTTTATGTCGCCGAGAACCTTGTCGTACGCCGCGTACGCGCTTTCAAGTTTTTTAAGAAAAGCATGATCGCGAAGCGTCTGACGATAACGCTTCGCATCACCTAAAACATTCGGGTCGCCCAGGTCCGCCTCAACGGACGCCAAACGACCCAAAACGCTTTTAATCTGGTCTGTATCGAGCAAGGAGACTTACTTCGCGAACTTCGCGTAGCGCTTCCTGAAGGAGTCAACACGACCCTCGGTATCGACCATCGTCTTCTGGCCGGTGAAATAGGGATGGCAAGCGGAGCAGGTGTTAACCGTCATCGCCTTCTTGGTCGAACGCGTATTGATAACATTGCCGCAAGCGCACGTGATAGTCGCTTCACCGTATGCAGGATGGATGTCTTTCTTCATTTCTACCTAACCTTTCAAAAATTATGAGTGAGTATTATATCCTATTTTACTCCCCTTGACAAGGGGGTATTTTACTGGAAATAAAGCGCATACAACAAGACGGATGTGCGACATCTGTCTGCACATCCGTCTTGCCTCGCTTTTATACCTTGATATGCCTTGGCACAACAAGAGAAAATCAATCATCGCTACCGAACAGCTCCAGAAGATGAAGGAAAATATTAATAAAGTCGAGATAAAGCGTCAAAGCGCCGATTACACCGACTTTAATCAGAGCTTCCTGCCCCATTGACGATTCCTCGGCGGCGATTTCACGAATCTTCTGGGCATCGTACATTGTCAATCCCGTAAAAACAAGAATCGCGACGAAAGAAATGATCCAATCCAGATTGCCGGAGCCGACAAACATATTGACCAGGGACGCGATTATAATGCCCCAGAGAGCCATTCCGCACAATGAACCGACACTGGAAAGATCGCTCTTCGTAAACGTACCATAAAGAGCAAGACCCGCGAACATACCGGCCGTTATGAAGAAAACGTTTTGAATAAGCGCCAGATCAAAGAATACAAACACGTACGAAAGCGTCAGACCGTTTAGCGCCGCATACGCCGCAAACATAACGAGCGCCATGAAAGCCGGAATTTTTCTTATCAAAAAACTGATGCCGAACACTAAGGCAAACTCGGCTATAATACACCCGAAAAACCACGGAGTCCCGAGAATATCCAGATAAAGACCGCTATCGTATGTGTACCAGGCAACCAGACCCGACAGCGCAAGTCCTGCAGCCATCCAGCCGTAGACATATTTAAATGTCTTGGCTATCGTAATCTGACGGGCGGCGTACGCCGGAGATTCGAACTCTTTTTCGTAATCTATCATTTTCGCACCTCTCTTTTGGTTTGCAATTTTCTTCATTTTACCAAATTTCGCCGCGATTTTTAAGAGGGGTTCTAACCGTTGGGAATATTTTGATATAATTATCAACATGAAAAACATATCTAAAAGACTTAAAGCCGCCCTTTCCGCAATCGCAATTCTCGCCGGTCTCGACGCGTTCTCGGCCGAATTGAACCTTGCCGGAGAATGGACTCTCTCAACACCGTCGATTTCAAACACCTGGCCGTGCAAAATCCCGGGCGATAACGCGAGCGCCCTTCTCGAGGCAAAATTCATCCCCGACCCGTTCTATCGGAATGTTGAAGATACGGTCCAATGGATCGGCGATGTCGACTGGACTTTCTCGCGCGAATTCTGCGTCCCGCCTTCATTCAAAGGCAAAAAGACATATCTCGAGTTCGACTCGATCGACACGGCGGCCGACATCTACCTGAACGACGTTAAAATCGCTTCGGTGACGAATCAGTTCCGCAAATGGTCGATCCCCGTATCCGACAATCTGAAAAACGGCAAAAATGCTCTTGAGGTCCGCGTCAAGGCGCCGCGCCGCATAGCGAGCGAGCTTTGGCTCCGCACGCCCGACTACGATGTTAGAAGTTGGGC
>JAGCJE010000261.1 GCA_017648225.1 Kiritimatiellia bacterium
CTGATGTGCGTCACCGGGTCAAGGGTCTTAATGCTGTCTGCGCCGTAACTGTTCTTTGCCATAATTGTCCGCAATCAATTCGCGTTAGCGTGGGGGCACGATGCGCACGGACACTTGTAGCCCTCGCCGTCGATAGACACGTCCTTGCCGGTCCAGCAGTAGGTACACAGATTCTCGGCCGGCAATCCGATCGCCTTGACGAGATCGTCGATCCGCTGGAACGCGAGCGACGTAAGATTGAGCTTTTCACGAATAAACTCGACCATATGCGCATAAGGCTCGCCGTCAGCATCGATATACTTCGAAACGTCCGCATTCTCGCCCTCATGGCCGCGTATGTAACGGCGCGTAACGAGATCGTACTCGCTCTTCGAGCGGGAGAAATTAAGGAATTTGCAAGGATACAGAAGCGGCGGGCTCGCGATACGCATGTGCGTTTCAAGACAGCCCTCGGAATAGAGTTTTATAGCCTGCTTACCGAGCTGAGTGCCGCGAACGATCGAGTCGTCGCAGAAAACGAGCTTACGGTTTTTGATGAGTCCGGGAATCGTAATGAGCTTCATCCTGGCGACATGCTCGCGCTGACGCTGATCAGACGGCATGAACGAGCGGGCCCAGGTAGGAGTGTACTTCACAAAAGGTCTCGCGTACTTAATACCCGCTTCATGGGCATAGCCGAGAGCATGGGAAATACCCGAATCGGGAATGCCGCATGCCGCGTCGGCATCGGTAGGAGTACGCTTCGCCAGCGCGCTACCGCAGCGGTAACGCGTCATCTCGATGTTGCGCCCTTCGTACGACGACGCCGGATAGCCGTAGTAAACCCAAAGGAACGAACAGATCGCCATACGCTTTCCGGGTTCGACGAGCGTAATATCCACTTCAACGGTAAGCTCGACGACTTCACCGGGGCCGATATCGCGGACATACTCGTAACCGAGATTGGCGAGAGCGCAGCTCTCCATAAGCGCTATCATCGAGCCGTCTTTCTTCCCGAGAATCACCGGGGTGCGCCCCCAGCGGTCGCGCATAGCGTAAAGCCGACCCGTCTCATCGATTATGAGAATCGAGCAACTGCCCTTTACCTTCTGCTGTACGTATTTAAGGCCCTCGACGATTGACGACTGAGTCGCGATAAGCGCCGAAACGACTTCCGTCGGTCCGACCATCCCGCTCGTCGTCGAAAACTGGAGCTGCATGGAATTCCGCTCGAAAAGCTCCTTCTTAAGTTCATCGATATTATCGATGTAGCCTACCGTTACAATAGCGAACGCGCCGAGCTTCGAGCACATGACGAGCGGCTGAGGATCGGTATCTGATATTACACCGATGCCGACCTTGCCCGAAAACTTCGGGATGTCGTGCTCGAATTTGCTGCGGAACGGCGAATTCTGAATGTTGTGAATCGAGCGCTGAAAACCCGACTCGTTCAAAATCGCCATTCCGCCGCGGTGGGTCCCGAGATGGGAATGGTAATCCGTTCCGTAAAAGAGATCAAGAACGCAATCGTCTTTGGAAATTACACCGCAGAACCCGCCCATTTTTTTCAACCTTCTTGGTGCGACTGACTGGGATCGAACCAGCAACCTTCGGCTTCGGAGGCCAACGCTCTATCCAATTGAGCTACAGTCGCGAGTATTGTTAAAATTCAAGCGCGTCGTACATCATCGCGAGGAACTCGCCGTAAGTCATACGCGTCTGCTTCATGGAATCGCGCTCGCGGACGGTAAACGTTCCGTCTTCGACGGACTGGGCGTCGACGGTGATGCACCAGGGCGTACCGGCTTCGTCCTGACGACGGTAGCGGCGGCCGATGGCGCCCGAGACGTCCCACATGACGTTGACCTTCTTCTGGAGCTTCGTGAAAATCTCGCGGGCGAGCTTATCCTGAGCCTCGTCCTTCTTGATGAGCGGGAAGATGGCGACCTTGATGGGCGCAACCTTCGGGCTGAAGTGAAGGACCGTGCGGATATCTTCTTTACCCTTCTCGTCAACGAGCTTCTCTTCCTCATAGGCCTCGCACAAAAGAGCGAGCATAAGGCGGTCGACACCGGCCGAGGGCTCTATAACGTGGGGAACGTACTTACCGTCAAAAAGATTAAGGCAGAACTTCTCTGCGGCGACGGGATCTTTGCCGCGGGCGACCCAATCGGACTGAACCTTCTCGATGAACGCCTTGCGCGCGGCCTCGTCCATCTTCTTGGCGGCCTGCTTCAAAGGATCGTCGAACACCATCTGGGATTCGCCGGAATGCTTCTGATGCTGCGAAAGGTCGTAATCGCTTCGAGCGGCGATACCTTCGAGCTCCTGGCGGCCGAACGGGAAATCATACTCAATATCGACGCAAGCGCGCGCATAATGGGCGAGTTCGTCAGGTTTCTGCCAATATTCGACGAAACGCTCGGTAGGAAGGCCGACTGCATTCAGGAATTTCTTGCGCTGCTCGACCCAGTACTTGTGCCAGACCTCCCAGCCCCAGTCGTCCTGAACGGGACCGTTGAGATCGGGATTATCGGCGAGAGTTACGACATGACCGTGAAGAATCTCAACCGCCTCATCGGGGCGGATGAAGAACTCGAGCTCCATCTGCTCGAACTCGCGGCTGCGGAACGTGTAGTTGCGCGGCGTGACTTCATTGCGGAAGCTCTTGCCCATCTGGGCGATACCGTAGGGAACGGCCATACGGGAAGTCGATGTGACATTCTGGAACTGGGCGAAAATCGCCTGAGCCGTCTCGGGACGCAGATACGCGACGTTCGAGGGATCCTCGATAGGACCGACGATCGTCTTGAACATCAGATTGAAGGGCTTCGGCTCCGTCAGCTCGCCGCCGCAGTAGGGACAGAAGAAGTCGCTGCCGGCAATCTTAGGCTGAGGCTTCTTTTTCTGATCCTCGTAGATATCCTTGATCTGGTCGGCGCGCATGAGCTTTTTGCAGTCCTTGCACATCGTCATGGGATCGGCGAACGTATCAAGATGGCCCGACGCCTTCCAGATTTTCGGGTGCATGATGATCGTCGCGTCAAGACCGGCGACATCCTCGCGGCCGCGGACGGTAAACTGCCACCAGGCCTGCTTAACATTGTTCTTAAGCTCGCAGCCGAGCGGACCGTAATCCCAAAAACCGGGCATTCCGCCGTAGATTTCGGACGAATGATAAATAAAGCCGCGACGCTTGCAAAGAGCGCTGAGCGGATCGAGGGACGATTTGTTTTCTTCTGCCATAATGGGTAATATTATATCAAATCTGTAACGGCTATACAAACGCCGCCAACTACGAAAACCGGAACCGGTTCACGCGGTTTTAAAGCGTCTCAATCAGTTTCATCGCAGCGGCGGAGTCGGCCTCCCGCCGGGAACCTCCCTCGCCTTGAGCAGATCCGACTCCCTCTACCGTAACTTCAACAGTAAAAGTCGGTTTATTGCTCGTACCAGTAGTCTTAACGAGGCGGTACGACGGCATCCTCGGAGGAACCATAGCCTGAGTTAAATGCTGTAGCGCCGACTTCGGATTGCCGTCTAATTCGCCGAAACGGGAATTTGCCGTAAGCGAGAGATTATCAAAAATCGTCTTGGCCGCCTCAAGCCCCCCGTCCAGCCATGCGGCTCCTATTACCGCCTCTACGGCGTCCGCTACAGTTTTTGACTTAGGCGAAAGTTCCCCCGCCCCCTTGTTGCGCTTTAAAAGCGAAATAAAGTCGCCGCCTTCCACAGCCTCGCAAAGGGCAGCCGTAGAAACCATGTGCTGACGCTTTCCGGTCAGTTCACCCTCTTTAAGCGAAGGATTGTTTTCATAAAGCCAGTCCGTCGCCAAAAGCCCCAAAACGGCATCGCCCAAAAATTCAAGACGCTGGTTGTCGGACGCTTTGGGCGTCGTCATCCTGAACGACGGTGTCGTCAGCGCCTCCTCGAGCAGGAAGGCGTTTTTAAAAGTATAGCCGAACAAAGTAGGATCGGAAATAGGCATAATAATGTCTTTAATCAATTGTCGTCATAAATTAATCGAGGCAACCGCTTTTGCAGCCGTCGCGAAAGCCATCGTCAGATTATATCCGCCCGTAGGACCGTCGATATCCATCACTTCACCCGCGAAAAAGAGTCCGGGCACAAGCCGCGACTCCATCGTGTCCGGATTTATCTCGTCCGTCGAAATTCCGCCGATCGTAACGATCGCCTCCTTCACTGGACGCGGTTTCAGATTTCTGAATTGAAGACGCTCTCTGTCGAGCCAGACTTCAATCGTGTAGTTTTTAAGGTTCGCATGCTCGATAAAACGCTGCGAATTGTAAACGGCGGCTCCGCTCAACCCGAACGATTCACAGTCGACCTCGCCCTTGTAATCATAAAGGACCTTCCCGTCGTCGGATAAAACTTTAGCCCGCGCATCTTCGTACCTTCTGCCAGCGCGGCGCGTAATTTCCGCATCTGATGTTTCAAGGCCGATCAATCCAGGACGGTAAGGGACGATTTTATGACCGAGTGCGCGCGCGAAGTTCTGCCCGTCGCCTACGGAACCGAGTTTTGGATAACTTACCCCGCCCGTAGCGAGAAGAACGTTCTCGGCCCAGATGGTGAAGTTTTTCGTCGCGACGATAAAGCCGTTTTTCTGCGGCTGAATACCGGTCACCGGGCAATTCGTGATGACAGGCGTTTCGCTGTTTCTCAAAAGATCACCGAACGCGTGAACGATCGTCGTCGCCTTTCCGTCGGCAGGAAACATTCTCGCGTCGGCCATCCTGCGCACAGGCACATTCAAAGAACGGAAAAACGAAATGATCTTGCGCGGCGGAAATGCGCGCAAAGCAGGCGCGAGAAACTTCACCGCCGCCCTTCCGCCCGGAGTACCGGCCGGGCATTCGACGTCTTTGAGAAAATCTTCCGGCGAAATATCCTTTGCGAAATTGCACCGTCCGTTTGCCGTCATAAGGACTTTCGATCCGAGCCTGGCTTTGCGCTCGATCAAGACGGAGGAAATCCTTCTTTGGGCCGCCATGGCTGCGGCGAACATTCCGGCCGCGCCGCCGCCGACAATCGCCAATTTTACCGGTGTATGTTTAAGTCCCATATTATTGAATCCTGATGACAAATCCTGAGTCGTTTTGAGATGATGTTTTCACGCGAAGTTCGGCGTTCTCGCTTTCCTTGCCCTCCGCGTCAATCGCCGTCACCTTTATGACATAATCCGTATTTCTTTCGAGATTTAAAAGTCTAATTTTCGACTCGGAAGTATTTATTTCCTGAACCAATTCATGCCTTTCGCCAGCTGGAGAATAATTTTTAACGAACTTCATCTCGTCTATTATCACTCTATGATTCGTCTTGTTTCCCGTCGCGTTGAAAAGAATCGGCGTATTGGCGGGGAAGCCCATAAGCGGAATTATCTGACGCTGGAATTCTTTTTCAAGATTAACGGTCGCGAATTCGTTTGTCATTCCTTCTGGACCTTCATAGCCGATGGTCATAGTATCATCGTCTTCATGTACTTCAGTCGTCGTAACGCCGTTCTCTTCGGTTGTTTTAACGTAAAAATATTTTCTGAGCGTCATGTCAATATAAAACAGGTCGTAATTTTCAAACCCCCGATGCTTGAGGACACCCTTTTCTTCACTCTTTGAAATCTGAATTTGACCGGCGGATTTTGCAGGAAGATAAATCAACGTCGAGCCTGAGAAATCCGGATACTTATCAATAAAGTCATCAGCCTTTTCGTTTGTTGCGCCATCGTTGGAAACCTCATTGAAATTATATGAAGAAACCGTTTCATAACTCTCTTCGTTCCATGAGGATTTGTAAACGCTGATTTTGTTACCTTTCACGACTTCCGGATTTAGCCATTTTACGGTAATCTGCCTTCCTCCCACACGAGTGGCCTCGAGATTTTCCGGAGGATAGGGAATTGAGACGCCGCATATCTCCGCGCTGAAGAGATAAATATTACCATCTGAACCTTCGTCCGCCTTAAACCCGATCGACTGAATACAATCCTCTTTCGACCAGGAACAAGAAACCTCATTTTCCTCTGTCCCATTGGGAGTAATCTCTCTCCAATACTCTTTTCCGTCTACAGGCTTATTGTCGATTAAAGGAAAAACATAGAGAAGTTTACGTTTCTCTGAATCGTTAGTATGCTTTGCGACAACCGTAATAGACGTTATTGCAAAATCGAATATCGGTGATATTACGGCGATATCAGTTTTGCTTGATATGTAAAGCCTGCCGTCAACGTTTGTTTTTGTATTTTGTGTATATACCCAATCTGTATTGTTTGTAAGACTACAGGTAAACGTAACTTCAACCTCCGCCGCCATCCCTTTCGCAGAGAAAAACACTACCGCAAATACCATCAGAAAAGCGCAAAGTACCGACCGAAAAAAATCATACTTCATAACTTAATCCTTTCTTGATGTTCTAATGACACGTAGTATTTTACCAAAAATACTTAAAGAAATTTCGCCGTAAACGATCTCGGCGACGATTTTGCTTTTTCGAGCGGCCCTTGCACGACGACCTCTCCGCCGCCTGATCCGCCACCGGGTCCCATGTCGACAATCCAGTCTGCCGATCGGATAACATCGATATTGTGCTCGATGACAATTATCGTATTTCCCTGATCGCGCAGTTTCAGGAGAAGGTTCATCAGTTTTGCAACGTCATCGAAGTGAAGGCCCGTCGTGGGCTCGTCGAGAAGATAGAGCGTCCTGCCCGTCGAACGTTTCGAAAGTTCTGTCGCCAGCTTAATGCGCTGCGCCTCGCCCCCCGAAAGTGTCGTCGCCGACTGCCCGAGGGCGATATACCCTAAACCGACGTCAACAAGCGTTTTAAGTTTTCTCGCAAGCGACGGGACTTTGGCGAAGAATTCGTACGCCTCCGCGACCGTCATCTCCAACACTTCAGCGATTGACTTTCCGCCGTATGTAACTTCAAGCGTCTCCGCATTGAAGCGCTTGCCTCCGCACTGTTCGCACGTCACGTACACGTCGGGCAGAAAACTCATCTCAAGCTTTCGTAATCCGTCGCCGCCGCATACTTCGCAACGCCCACCCTTCACGTTAAACGAGAAGCGTCCCGCCGTGTATCCTCGCGCGCGCGCAGCCTCGGTCTTCGCGAAGAGTTCGCGTATCTCAGAGAAAAATCCGACATACGTCGCAGGATTCGAGCGCGGCGTACGGCCGATCGGCGACTGATCAATCTCAATCACCTTGTCGAAATTTTCGTCACCCGTAAGCTTTTTATATTTCCCGGGCCTCGCCTTTGAATTGTAGAATTTTTTCATCAGCGAACGCTTAAGCGTCTCTTCTACGAGTGTCGACTTCCCGGAACCCGACACTCCCGATACGACCGTGAACGCGCCGATTGGGAAATGCGCCGTCACGTTCTTCAGATTGTGCTCCGAACAACCTGAGATTGTAAGAAAGGAGTTAGGGGTCAGGGAAG
>JAGCJE010000262.1 GCA_017648225.1 Kiritimatiellia bacterium
AATCGTAAGTCTGGCCGACATAGGGCTCGAGCTCCTTGACGGGAGCGACTTCGACCTGGCTGCCGGGCAGGAACGCCTCGACATCGTCGATGGCGACCAAAAGACCGCCGCGAACGGCAGACTTGATCGTACCGGTGACGACGCAGCCTTCGACATAACGCTCGAGAATCTTCTCCCAGCGGATCTTCTCATCGGCGCGGCGCTTGGAAAGCTCAACCATGCCGGTCTTCTCGTTCTCGAGCTGAACGAGCATTACGGTTACCTTCTCACCGACCTTGACGCTGTCGGCACCGAACTCGGAAGCGGAAACCGCGCCCTCGGACTTGTAACCAATGTCAATGAAAACGTCGTCACCCTTGACGGCGCTGATGGTACCCTCGATGATGCTACCATTCTTGAACTTCGACTCCTGAAGCGCCTGCGCGAGCATCGCTTCCATCGCGGACGAACGCTCCGACGGAGCCGTAGGTTTACGAATTGCCATACTTTATTGTATTTTTATTGTTTAATTTATAATCGCGGTTTTCGGCCGCGTCCACCCCGTTTTTGGGCGTGGAACCTATAGTATATCACTTTATTCTCCCAAAGCGCAATGGGAAATATCACTTGCCGACATAATCGCGCCTGAGGAAAAAGATTCTCGCGACGAGTATTATCGCGGCACCTGCGACAAAAAACGCCGAGAGCGACGCCATGACCGGCGCAAGATTATCGAACGAATCCTTTACAAGCCCCATGACCACCGGCGCGACGGCTCCGAAAGCGAAGGCAAAAAGGAGAACCATTCCCATCGCGGAAGCACGGTAACGCGGTTCTACGACATCGAAAATGGACGCAAACTGATTGGAATCGTATACACCCCGGAAAAATCCGAACAGCCCCATCGCCCAGCAGATCGCCCCGAAGGATCCGGCCCTCGCCATCCATAAAATAAACGGAGCTCCGAGAAGAAGACCTATTATATTCATTTCCATACGTATTCCGGGACGACGGCGGACAAGCTTGTCAGAAAAGCGGCTCGCAATCATCACGCCCGCAAAAGCGCCGAGATAATGCCACAGCACGGCGTTAAGACCACACGAGGCCTTGGACATGCCGGGAAACGTCTCCTCCAGATACGTAGGCATCCACATCTTGAATCCGACGTCGACAAATATCTGCATGCCGAGTCCAAGCGCGAGGAGAACGACCGAAGGCTTCGAGAACACGGACTTCAACGCCTGCGAAAAGGCCGGCTTAACGGAAGATGCGGCGTTAAGCGGGGTATTCCTTAAAAGAAACACGAGCGCAAGCGCCCAGACGACACCTATAAAACCGAAAACCCTGAACGGAACGCGCCAGTCGCCGCAGACGTCGAGCATCTTTCCGGAGGCGAACGAAAAGGTTATAATGCCGAGATAGATGGCCAGTTGAAGCATCGAAAGCGCCGTCGCCTTGTTCTCGCTGTGAAGCTGCTGGACGATCGACGTCGTGGCGGGATAGAAGAAACTCTGACCGAAACCGTTGATACCGCCGTAAAGAAGCATTATACCTAAAATCCCGCTCGCCCATCCGGCGCCCAAAACGCCGAGCGAAAAGACGGCAAGCGAGAAAACGACGATTTTCTTCCGGCTTAAAAAATCACCGGCCATTCCCGAGAACGGAACGCTCAAAGCGTAAACGAGAGTAAAAACCCCCATGACCGAACCGCGAAACGCGGCGTCAGCGCCGAATTCGCCTCCGATGGTGCTGGCGAGCGGCGGAAAAATCTGGCGCATTCCCTGCTGAAGAAAACAGGCAATCCACAAAAGAAGAAGAGCAGTCCACTTATAATCGATTTTTTTCATTGCAGAAAACATTAAAAAATCCTATCGTTCGCTTCTCAAGGCAGGATCAAGCCGATCTCTCAAATAATCTGCCAGATGATTGAATACGAGCACGAGAACAAAAATCGCAATCGTCGTAAACGTCATCTCCCACCATACACCCTGACAAAGGCGACGCCTGGCATTGTCGATCATGATACCCCAACTCGGCTCGCCCTGAACGCCGATACCGAGAAACGAAATGAAAACCTCCGTCGATATCGCCGAGGGGAAACGGATTGAAAACTGGATGAGAATTATGTGAGCGACATTGGGGAGAATATGCCGGAACATTATTCTCAAATGCGAATACCCGAGCGTCTTCGCCGCCTGGACGTACGCCCTCTCGGCCTGCTTCATCACCTCGGCGCGGATAGTTCTGCAGACGCCGACCCAGGTCGTAAGACCGATGCCCATGTAAATACCCAGAAGACCCTGCCCGACAACGAGTGAAATTGCCAAAATAAACAGAAGCCCAGGCATCGACGCGACCGTCGCCGACAGCCACACGACGACAGAGTCGACCCACCCTTTGAAATATCCGCCCAGAAGCCCCAGCAATACGCCGAGGGGAATCGCTATGAGCGACGTCATTATTCCGACATGGAACGCGATGCGCGTACCCTGCATCAGCCTCAGCGCAACGCTTCGACCGAGATTGTCGGTCCCGAGAAGGAAGAATTCCTCCTGCTCCGGATCCTCGAACGAGGGCGCGCTACTGAGCGGCGGAAGATAACGCGCATAAAGGTTAACCTGGTTATATTGCGCGATCTCGTCGTTCGATACCGCTTCATAGTACTGTATTTCGCCGAAAACCGCAGCGGCGAAATAAAGCCCCAGAACAGCGAGACAGATTTTAACCGAGAGCTTCAATTACAAATACTTCCAATCTTCAGGCAGGGCGTTCATGACAAGCTCGACGACTTCATCGAGCGTCAAATCGCTCGAATCGATCTCAATCGCGCCGTCGGCCTTTTTCAAGGGGGCGTACTTGCGCGTCGAGTCGATCGCGTCGCGAGCAAGAAGCGACGCCTTTACGGCCTCGGTCGACTGATTGGCGATACCCTTGTCAACCTCCTCCTTCTGGCGGCGGCGGGCGCGCGCCTCGGCGGAAGCCGTAAGATAGAATCTCGCGGGAGAATCGGGGAATACTGCGGTGGTTATATCGCGCCCCTCGACAACGAGATCGCCGTACTTGACCATTCCTCTTAAAAGCGAGGTAACGTAATCGCGCACTGGCTTCTCGCGGGCGACCTTCGAAGCGTTGGCGTTGATGTCGGGCGTGCGGATACGCTCGCCGGGCTGTTCGCCGTTCACGTAATAAGCGATACGACCGTTCTCGGGGCGGCACTCGATCTCGACCCTTGCCGTATGAGCGGCGATCGCCTCGGGATCGTCCATATCGACACCCGCCGCAAGACACTGCCAGGTAAGAATGCGGTAAAGCGCACCTGAATCGACATGAAGAAAGCCGATTTTCTCTCCGACTATGCGCGAAACACTGGATTTACCGGCTCCGCTCGGACCGTCTATTGCAACAACTCTCATAATTTTATATTGATTTATAATAATTCCAGCCGAAATACGCCCCCGCGGCGAGAGCCGCTATGAAAATCGTCTTGAGCCAGAACCAGAAACATCCCTTGCAAGGCAGACACCTCGTGAATTCGCTCGCGCGCTTTATCGAAAACGCCATCGGTCGGTTTACCGCCCAGCCGCTGGCGTTTAAAATGGCGCCGATATCTCGGCGGCGAAGCTTGAACCACGTAAGTATGACGCTCGGCAGAGAAACGACCAGTATGAGAGCCGCGAGAGAAATCGCGAAATTCTTCGGCGACATACCGGTAAAGACGGCGGCGATCGATGCGGCCGCCGCGCCGATCATGCCGACGGCGATGCCGATGGCCGCAACGCTTGAAGCCATCGCCGCTCCGCCGGACTCCGCGCTCTTGGAACCCTTGTCGATCGTCTTCTGTCCGACGGCTTGCTTTTCGCCGAGGAACTTCTTAACCATAGAGGAGATTCCGTCGGCGACCTTCTTCCAGGGAAGCCAGAAAGCTTCCGCGAGGGAAACCTGACTTTCAACCACTCTGGTAACTACCGCCTCCCACTCGTTGCCGTCAAGATCGTGAAAGACGCCGTTCCTGCCGACGTAAAGACGCGAGATGGTACCCTTTGTGACGACGGAACAGATCGAACGCGTCGCCTTTGTCGCCATGTTCGTAAGCTTGAGGTAAAGAACGCAGCAGTTGGACTTTCCGGCAAGCGCGCTGTGGGCGGCCTCGCTTTCAACATCAAACGAAAGCACCATCTCCCTCGCGTCGATGTGGAGCGTACCGATCTGGAACATCGCAAGAGCCTCTCTTGAATAGAGACGCTTCATGTTGACGAAGTTCTCGAGGAATTCGAGAAGCCTGAGCTTGTACCTTAAAACCCTTTCCTCGTCCTCAAGAACGCGTTTCATATCCGCGTTCATGACGGGCTTGGCGGCCTGATGGGCGCGATAAGGGGCGAGCGTCGCCTTTACGCGACCCCAGGAAAGGAAATCGAGGGATTCGACATCGCCGAGAATCTCCTTCACGCACTTGTCGCGGAACTCAAAAATCTTTTCGCGGTGAGCGGGATTTAGACGGTTGTCCAGGGGAAGAACCTTGTCGGGCTCCTCCATAACGAGCGGCATGTCGGCGGCAGGAACGAAGAACGAGTCGATCAGGCCTTCCACGGCACAGAGCGCGGCGGCGGCATCGGCCGTTTTTTCGCCGAGAGTCGCCACTTCCGGGCTCGCGCCCTTCTCAACCCAGTCCGCCATCGCCTTTTTATCGGCTTCGGTCGGTTCGAGCCCGGCGAGATCGGACTCTTTTTTCACGACCTCGGCAAGAGCGGCCTCGTCATCCTTTGAAGGTTTAAAAAGCGTATTGAGATCAACACCTTTGGCTTTAAGGAACTCAATAGCGGCAAGAACCTCGGAAATGCGGATACGGCCGTCCTTGTCGACATCCATAAGTTCGAGCATCCGCCTATCGTAGCGAACCGACTTGATAGGCAAGGACATCGCCATGAAGTACTTCTTGTCGAGGGACGCAAGATTGGCGATATCGTCGCCGTTTTTGAGCGCAACCTGCGCAATACGGCCCGCTTTGAACCAGGACCATTTGTATCTGCTCATAACCTTCTTCCTTAAATCAACCGTTATGTTCAAGCGCGCTCAGCGTTGCGACGCTCGAGATCGGCGCGATACTCGTCGAGATCTACCTTGAGGCGCGCCACGCCCGTCTCGATCGCGGCCTTCGCCACGGCGAAACTGACCTCGACGAAAAGCCTGCGGTCGAACGGTTTGGGGATGATGTAGCCAGGACCGAACTCGAGATTCTCGTTCGGATAGAGAGCCTTGATATCCTCGGGAACGCTCTGACGTGCGAGATTGGCGAGCGCATCCGCGGCGGCAACCTTCATCTCCTTGTTGATCGTCGTCGCGCGAACGTCGAGAGCGCCGCGGAAAAGATACGGGAAGCCGAGAACGTTGTTAATCTGGTTAGGATAGTCGCTGCGGCCGGTAACCATGATATACTTGCGTCCGACGAGAGCCTTTTCGACCTCGGCGGGCGCGATTTCCGGATCGGGATTCGCCATCGCGAAAATCGCCGGATATTCTCCCATCGTCTTGACGTCGTCGCCGACGAGGACGTTGGCGGCCGAAACTCCGATAAAGACGTCCGCCCCGACGAGCGCCTCCTTAAGAGTCTTAAGATCGGTCTCGACGGCGTGCTTGGCCTTGAACTCGTTGAGATTCTGGCGATCCTTACGAATGACGCCCTCCTTGTCGCACATCGTGATGTTCACGGCTCCGGCAGCCTTCAGCATATCGCAAATGCGGATTCCTGCGGCACCCGCGCCGTTTATCACGATCTTGAGCGATGAAAGTTCGCGGCCGGCGAGATAAGCGTAGTTGATGACGCCGGAAAGCGTAATCACGGCCGTTCCCCACTGGTCGTCGTGAAAAACGGGAATGTCAAGCTCGCGGTCGAGAACATCCTCGATTTCAAAGCACGCGGGCGAGGCGATATCCTCGAGATTGATGCCGCCGTACTGCGGCGCGATGGCCTTGACCATTTCAATGACTCGCTTGGGATCGGTCTTGCCCTCATTGGCGCCGCCCTGGCGGCAGCAGTTGAGCGGAACCGGCCACGCGTCGACGTCGCCGAAAGCTTTAAAGAGAACGGCTTTGCCTTCCATGACCGGAATCGACGCCGAAGCACCAAGGTCGCCGAGACCGAGAATCGCGGTTCCGTCAGAGACAACCGCTACGAGATTGGGCTTCGCCGTGCAGTCATAAAGAGCGTTCTTATCGGCGGCAATGGCCTTTACCGCGTGAGCGACGCCGGGCGTATACGCAAGACAGAGATCGTCTTTTGACTTAAGAGGCTTAGGGAGCGAAACGCAGACCTTGCCGCCCTTGTGAAATTTCATTACCGACTCTTTATCGTAGGAACTCATTTTTTACTCCTTTAATCCTTCTGCTGATAAATCCAGCTGTTTTTCATTTAAATAAAATCTTGAAACCTTCAAGTCAGTCAAAGCTAGCTTCTTGTATACAATATTCAGTCTTTCCGGACTGAGATCGCAAGCGATAACGAGAGCGTCCGCCTTTGTCTTTTCAATTATCGACTCGAGCATGTTAAGCGGACCGTAAATCTTCACGCCGCCGACGTACTGCCCGCGCAAAAGAAGGTTATCGTCTACAATTCCCACGATTATTCTGTCGTTTTCGGAAGCTGTTCTCACAAGTTCCCTGCGGAAAGCGCGATACCTCAAGCCGGAGCCGTAAACAAGAACGCGCGAAGCCGCGCCGTTTTTCCGAAGACGGGAACAATCGAGATTGTAAAAGGAGTCTCTGATAATCATCCGCAGATTACGCAGAAGCGAAAGAGCGATAAAGGAAAGAAGCGGATACATGACCGTCATCGCTTTAAGCTGATAATTGTAGGCGGGCGAATAATAGATTGCGGCGGACCCGACAATACCTCCGACCATACAGGCGAAAAGAAGTCTCGCGTAATTGGACGACATAGCCCTCGACCAGACCGTCTGATAGGTCCTGAATAAAACGAGAGGAATAAATATCGAAACGACTCTGATAGGCATACCGACTCGGAGCATAATACGCCCGACATTGATCTTAAGAGCCCATGCACAGATAAAAAAGGCAGCAATAAGCAGCGCTATATCGGCCGCGAGATAAAAAGGGACCGAAAGGCGCGACTTGAGCCTGCGCGGCACGGCGCTCTCGTCGCGAGCGACCGAATTGATAAGGCGTCCGAAATCGAAGATTTCTATTCGAGCCATATCTTTTACAACAACTACAGCGGCAAACAGAAATCCCAGAAGCCAAAGTCCCGCCGCGCGCGACTTAAAAACTACGCCCGAAAGCCCGAAGAGAACTAGCAGAATCGCCGTGACATAAAGAATCCAGGCAGCCTTGCGCTGATTGAGACCGACCGATCGGAGAATTCGATGATGCACATGGTCCGCATCAGCCGTCATAACCTCGCCGTTGCCCGCCTCCGAAGAATCGCGACGGCGGATAAGATGGCGCAAGGAGCGGCGGACGATTGCGAGGAACGTGTCGAAAACGGGAACCCCCATCGCCAGCAACGGAACTCCGATGGACACCAGGAAGGAATTCTCGGCCTGTGACACGAGCGGCAGAAACGCGATCGTATAACCGATGAACATCGAGCCGCAGTCGCCGAGAAAGATGGACGCAGGGTTGTAGTTATAGCGGAGAAAGCCCAAGAGCCCTCCCGCGAACGCGAAATAGTAAAGGCTCGAGGCTGGGCTGTGAGCCAGAAACAGCGCACCCGCCATACCGAGCGTCGCGATAAACGCAAGGCCCGAGGCGAGACCGTCAAGGCCGTCAATAAGGTTGAATGCGTTGACGGCGCCTACAATCCAGAAAACCGTTATGAAACAGTCAAGCGCTGCGGGAATCGACGGCCAAAGGCGATGGAACCCCAAATCGCCCCACCACCACGTCAGAACGGCAACAGCAATCTGGCCTAAAAGCTTAACCTTCGGTTTCATCCCGAAGCAGTCGTCGACAAATCCGAGAGCGCCGACGGAAAGCGAAAGAACGGCATATTTCCAGTAAATATTCTCGGATATGTTTTTAGCGTAAAACGGATCCTTGCCGAAAAACAGAACGAAAATACTGTACGAAACCAGCACTCCCGCGATAAGGGCGAGACCGCCGCCGCGAGGAATCGGGACTTTGTTGATGCGCCTCGGGTCAGGTTTATCGATCATGCCAAGCTTTATGTTCAAGCGACGAACCAGAGGAAC
>JAGCJE010000263.1 GCA_017648225.1 Kiritimatiellia bacterium
ATCGCCTGGACGAGGTCGTCACCGCCGAGGTGGGTGTCGCCATTAGTCGCCTTAACCTCGAAAACGCCGTCGCCGATATCGAGTACGGAGATATCGAACGTACCGCCGCCGAAGTCGTAAACCGCGATCTTCTCGTTTTTCTTCTTGTCGCGGCCGTACGCGAGCGACGTGGCCGTGGGCTCGTTGACGATACGCTTAACTTCGAGACCCGCGATCTTGCCGGCGTCCTTGGTAGCCTGACGCTGCTGATCGTTGAAGTAAGCAGGAACGGTAATAACGGCCTCGGTAATCTTCTCGCCCAAGAACGCCTCAGCATCCTCTTTAAGCTTGCGAAGAATCATAGCCGAAATTTCCTGAGCCGTATAAGTCTTATCGCCGACCTTAACGGCGGCGTCGCCATTAGCCGCGCGAACGACCTCGTAAGGCATCATCTTAATTTCGTCAGTCATTTCGTCGAACCTGCGGCCGATGAAACGCTTGATCGAGTAAATCGTCGACTTCGGGTTCGTAACGGCCTGACGCTTAGCGGCCTGACCAACGAGAATTTCGCCCGTCTTGGTGAATGCAACGATCGAAGGTGTAGTGCGCTGACCTTCCTTATTGGGGATAACCGTAGCCTCGCCGCCTTCCATAACGGCCATACAGCTGTTGGTGGTACCCAAGTCAATTCCTAATACTTTTGCCATAATTTTTTCTTCCTATCCGCCACCTTACTGGGGTGACGCCATCTATGTAGCAAATAGCGTGCCAAAGGTCATTCTACATAAAAAATCACTGTGCCAACGCCCTTTTCGTGACACAGTGAGACACAAAGTGTGACATTTTGAGACACAATGTCACAAAATCAACACCTCAAAGCTTAGCGAAAGCCCAGAATTTTATGAAGCTGAACGGACAATGACCAGCCGTCCAGCTTGGATAAAACGCTCTTTGCCGTCGCAAAATCTATTTCGCCGTCGTGATCGCATGGTGAAACGTAATAATCGTCGGCTTCGATAATCTCTTTTACCCTCCGGCAAAATTCAACGGCGCTCTCATCGGAAGCGACTACACGCACTTCGTTAGCCTTCTTGAGCTCAATTTTATCGGGAAATTCCGCTTTCGGTGAGCAAGCGACATAATCGACGAACTGAAGCCAGGGCGCATCGACGGTGGCGTTGGTCTCGACCGCGATAAAATATCCGGCCGCCTTAAGCGCGGCGATCAGTTCGGGCGCTCCTTCGATCAACGTCGGCTCCCCACCCGTGAGAACGACGGTCTTCGCCTTGTATGACGCAATTTCTGCAAGCAGCTCGTCAAGCGTCATCGAAAAGCGCTCTCTTACGTCCGTATCGCACCATGGACAGGCGAGATTGCACCCGGCGAACCGCACGAAAACGCACGGCCGCCCGGTATTGCGCCCTTCTCCCTGAAGGGACTCGAATATTTCAACCAGTCTGTATCTCATTTTTCTGAATATGCGCCTAAGAAGGTGAATCTGTCGATTTCGGGATCGGCGGCGAGGTCCGCAAGAAGCGAAAGTACCGACACATCGGAAATCGAGGCTTCGAACTCGAAAATAAACCTGAACTCGAAATCCATCCCCGGCACGGGACGCGACTCAAGCTTAGTCAAATTGACATCAATCGCGGAGAATTTCGAGATGATGTCGTTGAGCGAGCCGGGTTTGTGCGGCAGACTCAGCATTATGCCGATTCTGTTCGCGTCGGAATAGATCTGCGTGTTCTTCGCGATGCAGATGAACCGGGTGTAATTCAGCGCCGCGTTCTGAATCCGCTCTGCGATTACTTCAAGACCGTACAAATCAGCGCACGTGCGCGATGCGATTACTGCGACTCCAGGCGTTTTGTTCGCCGCGAGCGCTTCTGCGGCGGTCGCCGTATTTATCGCGGGCTTCATCTCGATGCCGCTGTGGGCGCGGAAAAATTCGCTACACTGCGCGAGGGCGTGGGGATGGCTCTCGATTACTTTCACGTCCGAAAGCTTCGTTCCCCTGGGGGCGAGAAGCACATGATCGATCTTGAGCTTGAGCGATCTTACGATATGAAACTTGTGCTTCTGCATAAGATCGTAAACCGCCGCGACGGATCCGGCCGCGGAGTTCTCGATGGGCAGAATCCCGTAAGGACAAAGGCCCTTCTCGACAGACTCGAAAATCTTCTCGAAATCGTTGAAATAAATGATCGTCGGCAGGGAAAACATGCGGGACGCC
>JAGCJE010000264.1 GCA_017648225.1 Kiritimatiellia bacterium
ATGGTAAAATAATAGGCATGACAATCAATGAATTGAATACCCGTTACGGCGCTCCCGGGCGCATCGTCTTCCGCCAAGGCCATTGCGGTTATCCCGAAGTGGTGCTCGCCAACAAGTTCGGAACAGCCGAAGTCGCGCTTTTGGGCGCGAACGTCCTTTCGTACAAGCCTACGGGCCATGCGCCTGTGATATTCCGCCCCGCGAAGCGCGACTACAACCGCGGCGAATCGTTTCACGGCGGAATTCCCGTCTGCTGGCCGCAGTTCGGACGACTCGCGATTCCTGGAATGTCGCCTCACGGCTTCGCTAAAATAATGCCGTTTACCGTCCGCGCGACGCAGTATTCCGAAGACATGACCGAAATTACGCTCGCGTTGAAATCGTCTGAAGAAACGAAGAGTCTCTGGCCGTACGATTTCGATCTCGAGGTTAAGATTTCAGTTTCGATGAAGCTTAATTTGAAGCTTACGACTAAAAATACGGGCGAGACGCCGTTTGAGTTCACGGCCGGATTCCATCCGTATTTCCTCGTCAGAGAGCGCGATAACGTTTCGGTAAGGGGTCTGGACGGCTGTAAGTACGTTTACGCGGTGGATATGTCGGAGCATGTTCAGGAGGGCGATCTCAAGATGAATACCGACGCCGACCATGTTTACACTTTGAAAGAAGAGCTTAAGCATGAGTTCGCCATTCTCGATCCCGGACTTAAGCGCGCGTTGGCGATGGTTTCAACCGGTAATGAATGCGCCGTCGTCTGGAATCCCGGACCCGAAACGAAACTTGCGGACTTTGAAGACGGCGATTGGCGCAAATTTATCTGCGTTGAGCCTGTTACAATCTGGCCGAAAGCGTTGGAGACGATTAAGCCCGGCGAGAAGCATGAACTCGTTGTTGCGATTCAGTCCTCTGCGGAAGAAGCCGAATAAAACTAAAAATCTGTTCGCGGGCGAATATTAAACTTCATTTCGCGCATCACGAAAAATTTGCAATTTTCGGTTGCCATCGCGGTAAAAAATGAGTATCATTATCTTGTCTGGACGGGAACGGTTCCCGATCCGGAAACGGCAAAAGAATACAACAGATGGCGTTCTTAAGCGCGATATTCTGGAATGGCATATTCCAGAAGAGGTCCTTGCGGAAAGATCGCACTACGGGTGACTTCATGTTTTTAAATGTTCACACACTGTGTAAACTTTTGTCTTTGTCTCACTGTCGCCATTAAGTGCTGATATTTTGATATAATTCTTAGCAAGAATGAAGAATGTAAAAAATGCGGAAATGATTAATAAGGTGATAGATCCTGATTTAGAAAAAAGAGATATCCTGGAGTCTGAGATTCCAAGGGATGTGTTGGATATTCTCCTTAAAGATAGGACGACGGAAAAGAATATCCTTTGGATGACGGATAGTTATGAACATCTTGAATCGACATTTGATATCAAGATGGGGATTCATGATTCTATTGATGCAGATACCATTTCGCGCCCGAGAAACAAAATTGTCCGTCCACGCGTTGATAAGAGCAAAGAAGAGCAGCGCGCCCGTGTGCAGAAAAAGGCTGAGGTGTTCACGCCTTCGTGGATTTGCAATAACATGAACAATCTCATAGATGCGGCATGGTTTGAACGTAAGACATCGCCGTTTACTGTTGAGGGCCATAAATCATGGCGAGCGACAAGGAAGCCAATCGTATTCCCAAACCTTAACGGAACATTTGAAACGCGAGTTGAGGAATGTCCAGGGTGTCGGAATAAGGGGAATCGTCAGCACTTCGGCATATATTGCAAGATTATGAATTGGGAGACAGGTCAACCTATTGAATTTAGGTCGATAGTAGAAAACGGAGGTGGACATGGCTAAGAGAAAACTGAAAGGCGTAGCGGACGCGACACGCGCGTCCCTATCGCAGGTCGAGGTTGTCGAGAGTGAGGAGAGGGAACTTTACGCGCATGTCCGAGCTTATATCGTTTCCGCCCGGGAAACGGTCTATGCCGTCGCCAATTCGGCGATGGTCGAAGCCTACTGGAATGTCGGACGCGAAATTGTCGAAAAGCAGGGCGGAAGTGGCCGGGCCGC